>NZ_JBFABB010000016.1:0-21598 GCF_040640035.1 Micromonospora sp. NPDC023633
TCGCGGGTGACCGGCTGCTGGCGCAGCCTGCGGGCATGGACATTGGCCGGTTTGCCGTCCGGGCCGGGGACGCAGGTGTCGTCCCAGGACTCCGGTACGAACAGCCGCCAGTTCAGCACCGCCGAAGCGGCGTCGGTCGCGGCGTGGACGCTGACGGCGATCTGGCAGTTGGCGACCTTGCCGAGGGTGCCGGAGTACTGCCGGGCCACGCACGCAGACGCCTTGCCGTCCTTGGGGAACCCGGTGTCGTCCACCACCCACACCCGGGGTGTCACCAGGTCGATCGCGGCCGTGGCCAGCCGTCGCCGCACACCGGCGACATCCCAGGTGGAAGAGGTCAGGAACTGCTGCAACTGCTGGTGATCGACCCCGAGCCGTTCGGCCATCGGCTGCATCGACTTCCGCCGGCCGTCCAGCATCAGCCCACGCAGATACCGCAGACCGGTCGCCCGCTGATCCGACCGCCGCAACCCCGCGAAGATCCCTGCCGCGAAGTCCTCCAACCGCGCCCGCACCCGAACGAGATCCCGCTCATCCACCGCGGCAGCCAAACACCGCCACGACGCTCATACAAGCGACACGCCACAACGACTTAACAAAGCACTACTAGTGCCACGTCTCTGAACGTTGATCGTGTAATCCGTCGGTTCTGAAATCGTCGTACTGGTGGTGTTGGTTTCGGTTTGTGCCTCGTCGTCGGGATCCTGCTGCGTCGATCTCGCCGCGCAACTCGGGGCCCGTGGAGTCACCGCCAACGTGGTCGCGCCCGGGCACATCGCCGACACCGAGTTCCTCCGTGACCAACTCACCGACGAACGCCGCGACGAACTCATCGCCGCCACCCCACACCGGCCGCGCCGGTATGCCGGACGACGTGGCAACCACCGTCCACTACGACGAACTCGTCGTCCGATACGAAGCCGCCCTCATCGTAGTTGGGTTGTGGAGACGAGCCCTCGTTCGTAGGCGGCGATGACGAGCTGTGCGCGGTCGCGGGCGTGCAGCTTGGACAGGAGGCTGCCGATGTGGGTCTTCACGGTTCCCATCGAGATGCTGAGGGCTTGGGCGATCTCCTGGTTGGACAGGCCACGGCCGACGAGGGTGAGCACTTCCGTCTCTCGATCGGTGAGCACACTCTGAGTCCGCGCTGTTCTCGGTGCGGACTGGTCGAGGTAGTGCTTTACGAGACGGGTGAGGATGCTCGGGGCGAACAGTGACTCGCCACTATGGGTGCGCCGTATCGCGTCGATGAGCTGGCCGGGTTCGGCGTCTTTGAGGAGGAAGCCGCTGGCTCCGGCTCGGAGTGCGGCGTGGACGTATTCATCCAGCTCGAACATGCTGAGCACGAGGATGCGGGTGCTGGTCAAGGCAGGGTCGGCGGTGATGCGGCGGGTGGCGTCGATGCCGTCACCGCCAGGCATGCGGATGTCCATGAGCACGACGTCGGGGCGTAGTTGTCCGGCGCGGGCGACGGCCGCCTCGCCGGTGTCCGCCTCGCCGGCGACAACGAGGTCGGGTGCGCTGTCGATGATGAGCCGGAGGCTGTGGCGGATGAGGGGTTGGTCGTCAACGACGAGCACTTGCACGCTCATCGGCGCTCCGCCCGGTCAGCGGTCTCAGGCAGGCGTGCGGTGACTCGGTAGCCGGGGCCGGCGCGTTCGGCATGCAAGCTACCGCCCAACGCGCCGACGCGCTCGCGTAGGCCTGCCAGGCCCGCTCCGGCGCCGGGGTGGGGCACCCAGCCGGGGGTGGGCCCGTCGTCGGCGACCGTGGCGATGATCGCGTCACTGTCGCGGTGGACGGCGATGTGGGCGCTGGCGGGTCCGGCGTGTCGGGCGGTGTTGGCGAGGGCCTCGCGCACGATCGCGCATACGGTGAGCTGCACGCCTGCGGACACCTCGCCGATGTCGCCGATGTCGAGGGTCACGGTGACTCCGCTCATACGAGCGGCGTGCACGATGTGGGGAAGGTCGTCCAGGGTCTCGGCAGGTCGCAGAGGTACGTCGTCGCCGGGGGTGCGCAACACCGTGAGCAGGCGGCGCAACTCGGTGGTGGCCTGGCGACCAGCGCGTTCGATGTCGATCAGCGCGGCGACGCGTTCCGCGTCCCCGGCTGGCCCGGTGAGGGTGCGTGCGGCGGCGGCACGGACGGTGATGAGTCCAAGCCCGTGGGAGGCGAGGTCGTGTAGGTCGCGGGCGATGCGCAGCCGCTCGGCGTGCGCGGCCCGTTCGGCTGCCCAGGCGGTCAGTTCGTCTTCGTAGATGCGCCGCTGCCGGCGGGTGCGAAGCAGCGCCCACGCCAGCACCGAAACAGCGCAGCTGGCGGCGGCGAGCAGGACGGCAAGGGTTCCGGCCGGCTGGCCAACGCCGATGGTCGACAGCGCGAGGACAAGGGTCGCGAGCAGGAGGGCGGTGATCAGCCACACGCGTGAGCGCAGCACGGGCCGATCGGTGGATTCCACCTGTCCAAGTCTAGGTTTCTGGCCGCCCCGCGCACATCGGACCTGAGTCCGACAGACCACGGTCAGAGGAGCACGGCGAGGTCCCGACTCGGGGCCGATGCCTGCGCGACGTGATCGGTCTGAGATGTTGGTCATGCTCTTGATCGAACAACTCGTCAAACGCCACGGCTCCCGCACCGTTCTCGACCACGTCGGCTTCGAGACACGAGCGGGGAGGTTGACCGCGTTCCTTGGCCCGAACGGCGCGGGTAAGTCCTCCACGCTGCGGATCCTGCTCGGGCTGGACCGCGCCGATGGCGGCAGCGCCCTCGTCGGCCGCCGCCCGTACCGGAGCCTGCGGAATCCGCTCCGCACGGTCGGGTCGATGCTCGACGGCTCCGGCGCACACCGCTCCCGCACGGCACGAAACCACCTGGCCTGGGTGGCGCGCAGCAACGGCATCCCAAGCCGTCGCATCGGAGAAGTGCTGGAACAGGTCGGACTGACCGACGCCGGCAGGGTCCGCGTCGGCCGGTACTCGCTGGGCATGGGCCAACGTCTCGGGCTGGCGACGGCGCTGTTGGGCGAGCCGGAGGCGCTCGTGCTGGATGAGCCGGTCAACGGCCTGGACCCGGAGGGCATCCGTTGGATTCGCGGGCTGCTGCGCCGCCACGCGGACGCCGGCGGCACCGTGCTGCTGTCCAGCCACCTGATGGGTGAGGTCGCAGGACTCGCCGATGACCTCGTGATCATCGCGGGCGGTCGGATCGTCAAAGCCGGGACTCTGGCGGAGGTGACCGCCGGGCACGGCAGCCTGGAAGACGCCTTCTTCGCCCTCACCGGCGGCGGAAACGGAGTCGGGCGATGAACGCATCGAACACGTTCGCAGCGGAGCTGCGCAAGACAGCGACCCTGCCCGCCGCGTGGGCCGGGGTCGCAGTGGCGCTGCTCGGATCGGTCGCGATCACGCTGCTGAACGCCTTCTCGACTCGTGCCGCGCTCGACGCGGGCCAGCCGGAGACGGGAGCGTTCACCTCACCGTTCGAAACGGCCTTCGCCGCGATGCCGCTGGGCACCGTCGGCGCGGTTGTCATCGGGGTCATCGTCTTCAGCAGCGAGTACACGGCCAACAGCACCGATGCCGGCGGGGGCCGGCAGATCACGGCAGCCCTCACCGCATCCCCGCGCAGGGCGGGCCTCCTCGCGGCGAAGGCGGCCACCATCGTCGTGCTCGTCGCAGTGGTCGCCGTGGTCACCCTGCCCATCACCGTCGGCATCGCACGGGCCGTCATCGGCGAGGCCGGAACCGAAACCGTGACGCTCGACGAAGCGGTGACGCGCTGTCTCGGTGGCACCCTCTACTGGGCTCTCACCGGGCTCATCGCGTTTGCGATCACGGTGCTGACCCGCAGCGGCATCATCCCGCTCATCGTTCTCATCGTGAACAGCTCTGTGGTGTCATTCTCGCTGCTGCTGACGAACCTCACCCCGCTCGCGCACTGGCTTCCCGATATGGCCGGCCGCAGGCTCTTCGGCGGCCTCTACACCATCGAGGGCGGGCTGGACGCCGTACCGGGCGCGCTCGTCATGGGTGGCTGGGCACTCGCCCTGCTCATCGTCGCCACAGTCGTCTTCCACCGCCGAGACGCGTGAACATCGTGCGCATCGGAAACGTCACCACGGCCGAACTCGACAAGCTCCGCACCCTGCCCGCAACGGCGCTCACCGCCATCGGCGCGATCGCCACCGGCATCGTGATCGCCGCAGCCCTCGCCGCCTCCGCAGTCGCTCAGGGCGCGCAGGCATCAGCCGTCGACATCACCCTCCAGACGGTGCCGTTCGCGCAGGCGGGGTTCGTTCTGCTGGGTATCCTGCCCGCTACGCACGAGCACGCCGGCCGCCAGCTCAGCACGACCCTCACGTCCGTGCCGAAACGCGGCCTGTTGGTCACCGGCAAGACGGTTGCCGCGCTCCTCGTCGTCGCCGTCACTGCGGCATTGAGTATCGGCGCAAGCCTCGCCGCCGCCACGATCACCCAGCACCTGACAGACGCCCCGTCCCCTGCCGACGACGGCGAGCCGGGGCTTCTCGCCGGCGCGGCGGCTTACCTCACGCTGATCGGCCTGTTCTCCCACGCCGTCGCATTGCTCGTGCGACACCTCGTGCCCGCACTCGTCGGAACGCTCAGCCTCGTGCTCATCGTCTCACCCGTGCTCGCCGGGGTCACCGAACACGCCCGCTGGCTCCCCGACCGCGCCATCGCACAGCTATACGACAATACGGACACCACACTCACCCCGGGTACCGGCGCTCTCATCGCCCTCGCGTGGATCGTCCTAATCGGCAGCATCGCGATCGCACGGTTCATCCGGCACGAACCATGAATACCGTCACCGGTAAGCCCTGCGACGTTCAGTGTCCTCGCGACGGTTCTGCGGTTCCGGACTCGGGTGGTGCGGCAGCACGTGCTCGGCGAGTCCTGCAGCACGTCGTCGACCGGCCGGTCGCCCTGCCTGAGGTTAAGCATGATGTGGTCCGCGCCGAGGTCGGCGGGCCGTTCGATGTGTTGCAGCAGTCCGTGGCGTCCGGTGCGCAGGCCGAACCGGATCGGCTCAGCCACCGCGGTCGGGCGTCGACCGCCTCTCGCAATCCTGCTCCGCGTGCGGCGAGGTCGGCGCGGAACAGCGGGTACTCCGCCGGTCAGTCGTTGTCCGGCGGCAGCTCAATGCCGATGGTGGGCCGTCCGGACGCGATCGCGCAGGGCATTCTCACCGGCCATCGGAGCCTCACTCCTGACTACTGACCGTGGGGATGCCGAGCTTCTCGAGGACCCGCTGGGCGGTAGCGACGCTGGACTGCGGGTTCTGGCCGGTGACGAGGTTGCCGTCGACCACGACGGTGTTCGACCACGGCGTGGCCACCTCGACCGTCGCGCCATGCTCGCGCAGCGCCGTCTCGACCCACCACGGGGTGGCGTCGCCGAGGCCGCCCTGGCGTTCCTCCTCGTCGGTGAAGACGACCAGCCGGCGGCCGGCGAAGGTGAACGCGCCGTCGGGACGGCGGGCGGCGAGCAGCGCCGCCGGCCCGTGGCAGAGGGCGGCTATGAGTTGGCCGCGGCCGTCGGCATCGGTGAGCAGCCGCCCGAGGTCGGTGTCGGTGGCGAGGTCGGCCATCGGGCCGTGCCCGCCCGGGATGTAGATGGCGTCGTACGCGGACGCGTCCACCTCGGCGATGGCGAGGGGCTTGGCCAGGTCGGCGGAGATGCTGGCGAGGTAGTCGCGGAATGTGGCGGCGTCGGCGTCGCTGACCCCGCCCCTGAAGTCGAGGCTGATCGCGTCGACGGTCGGGGCGACGCCGCCGGGTGTGGCGATGTCGACCTCGACGCCGGCGTCACGGAAGACCTTGTGCGAGGCGGCGAGCTCCTCGGCCCAGAAACCCGTCGGGTGGTCGGTGCCGTCAGCGAGGGTCAGGCTGTCGGCGCCGGTGACGATCATCAGGATCTTGGTCATGGGAGGCTCTCCAATGCGGTACGAGGAATCGACACTCTGTGGTTCGTCGGGCGAGAGACGGGCCGGTTGTCGTGGCTGTGCACCGGGACGTCGTTGTCCTAGGTGCACCGTTCGTCGTCAGGCCCAGGTGCCGGCGGTGGTGGCCGCGGCGGGCGTTGCGTTGTTGCGTACGGCGTGCCGGGTGGCGATCAGCAGGACCAGGAGACCGGCGAAGCTGAGCGCGGCGCCGTCCCACAACGTGGAGGTGTAGCCGAAGCCGGCGGTGATGGTCACGCCGCCGAGCCAGGCGCCGAGGGCGTTGCCGACGTTGAAGGCGGCAATGTTGGCGCCGGATGCCAGCGTCGGCGCCTGCCCGGCGTACTGCATGATCCGCATCTGCAGGCCGGGGACGGTGGCGAAGCCGAACGCGCCCATGAGCGCCAGCGAGACGACGGTCATGATCTGGCTCGGTGCCGTGATGGCGAAGACGACCAGGACCGCGGTCAGTGCGGCCAGGACGGCGATGAGCGTCCCGGACACCGACCGGTCGGCGGCCCTGCCGCCAAGGGTGTTGCCGGCGAACAGGCCCACACCGAACAGCATCAGCAGCCACGGGACGGTGCCGGTGGCGAAGCCGCTGACCTCGGTCAGGGTGTACGCGATGTAGGTGAACGCTCCGAACATGCCCCCGAAGCCGAGGACTGTGATCAGAAGCGAGAACCACACCTGCGGGTGGACGAATGCCCTGAGCTCGTGGCGCAGCCCACCGGTGGCGGCGGTGGCGGCACGTGACGGGACCAGGGCGACCATGCCGACCAGGGCGACGACGCCGATGGCGGTGATCGCCCAGAACGTGGACCGCCAGCCCAGTTGCTGGCCGAGGAAGGTGCCGAACGGGACGCCGAGCACGTTGGCGGCGGTGAGCCCGGTGAACATCATGGCGATCGCGGCCGCCTGGCGGGACGGCGCGACAAGGCTCGCCGCAACGACTGAGCCGATGCCGAAGAACGCGCCGTGGCTCAGTGCGGCGACGATGCGGCCGGCCATCATCAGCTCGTACGTCCCGGCCAGCGCCGAGGTCACGTTGCCGGCGATGAACAGGAGCATCAGCCCCGTCAGGACGTGCTTGCGGTTGAACCGGGTGACGGCGGCGGTCAGGCCGATCGCGCCGACGGCGACGGACAGGGCGTAGCCGGAGATCAGCCACCCGGCGGCGGACTCGGTGACGGCGAAGTCGGTGGCGACCTCGGGCAGCAGGCCCATGATCACGAACTCGGTGAGCCCGATGCCGAACCCGCCGATCGCGAGAGCGAGCAGGCCCGGAGGAATCTTCTTCGGATCAGCGGACATCGTTTCTCCCGTAGCGGACATGTGCAGCGCCTGCAACTACCGGCGCGTGCAATCCGATACTTGCGCACGCCGCCTATCGGCGCAAGCGTGCCATTGGCCACATGGCTAGCGTCTGCAACTATCCGCGTACGCAGCTAGAATCGCGCCAGGCATCCAACCGCTTCGGACGGCTGGGGCGGCAACGGCAAGGAGCACGGGACGTGGGCATCGGCGACGACGCGGTCGAGATCCGCGCCCAGGGCTGGCGGACCCTCGCGGCCCTGCACGGCCTCATCGACACCGCCCTGGAGAAGGCCCTGCAGGCCGAGCACCACCTGTCGGTCGTGGAATACACGGTCCTCGACGCCCTGTCCCGGCAGGACGGGTGGCACATGCGCATGCAGCAGCTCGCCCGCGCCGCCGCCCTGTCCAGCAGCGCCACCACCCGACTGGTCAACCGCCTCGAAGACCGTGGCCTGCTCACCCGCATCCTGTGCCAGGACGACCGCCGCGGCATCTACACGGAGCTCACCGAGCAGGGCTGGGCGCTACTCAACCAGGCGCGTCCGACGCACGACGAGACTCTCGCCACCGCGTTGGCGCAGGCCGAGGAACTCCCGGAGCTGGCGCCGCTGGTCGACGCCTTGCATCGCCTGCCCGCCAAGCCTCCGCAAGCCGCCAGTCTCTAACTTGATCTTCAACCTCGGTACGGCATGCCCTGCGACTGGTGCGTCCGCTGCATGTTGACGCAGGCACCCGGCGTCGATCGCGGCCTGCGCGGCCCCTGATCGGCGAACTCGCCGGAGGCGTCGAACAGTTCGTGGCGCAGTATCAGGCGGCCGCGTTCGATCTTGCCCGTGGCGGTCGGGGACGACGGCGGCCACCAGGCGCATGACGACGTCCTCCCGGCGGAATCCCGCCCGCCACCCGACGCGGATCATGCCGACGAGCTGCCGAAGCTTCAGATCACGCAACTGCGGCTGGAGCACCAGAACCTCAACCGCGGTTCATCTCAAGTCGCGGTGGGAGCGTCGTCGAGCCCCAGTTGCGTGAGCGCGGCGACCGCATGCCCTCGCGCCTCGGCTCGGGTTGGCGCGGCCCTCAGACCGAGCAGACGCTGACGGTGCGGTTCACCTAGCAGGAGAGTGAACAGCGCACGCGCCAGGTCGGGATCCGGCTCAGGGAGACGTTCGCCGAGTGCCCGGATGTAGGACTCGGGGCCGTCGCGGTAGAACCGTTTGGCCAGGTCGGGAAAGGCGTGGGCCTCGGTGACCATCAGCCGGTGCAGCCCGATCGCCTCATCGGAGTGCAGCGCGGAGACGATCTTGGTCGCGAGCCCGGTCAGGGTGTCGTCTTCGTCACCGGCCGGGCCAAGGGTGCGTTGGCGAAGCCGTTCGACAGCGGCAACGAACATCTCGGTCCGGTCGCCGAAGTAGCTGTAGATGGTGCGCTTGGCGACGTGAGCTGTCGCGGCCACATCGTCAAGCGAGACCTGACCGAACCCGCCTGCGACGAACAGGTGCACTGCGGCATCCAGGATCTCGTCGCGCCGCCGGGTCCGCTCCGCCTCGGTCGGGCGACCCCGCTTGCGACGGGGCGCCTGCGACGGGCTGACGCTCATCACGGTTCCTCTCATCGACAACTGGTCGCCACCGATCCTATAATGAAACGGCCTACGTTTCATTACCTGGTCGATGTTGATCTCAACCAACGTTGGGACCTTGACGTCGGCCCGCAGGGAGGCGCCCACGATCGACTCATCCGTCGGCTGTGGCGCGCCCGGGCGAGAAGGAGACCCACATGCCCTCGAGCACGCCGGCCAGCACGGCCGCCCGGACCAACAAGTCCACGACGAGGAGCAGGCGCACGACCTCGGCGAACACAGAACCGCCAACTGTCAGTGACGAGCAGTTGCTGGCGTTCTACCGGCAGATGGTGCTGATCCGCCGGTTCGAGGAGCGCGCCGCCCGTGCCTACACCGAGGCGAAGGTCGGCGGCTACTGCCACCTGAACCTTGGCGAGGAGGCCACCGTCGCCGGCCTCATGGCCGCGCTCGACGACTCCGACTACGTGTTCGCCAACTACCGGGAGCACGGGTACGCGATCGCCCGCGGCATCGGCCCAGAACGGGTGATGGCCGAGCTGTACGGCCGCACCGACGGTGTATCGCGGGGGTGGGGCGGGTCGATGCACATGTTCGACATTGCGTCCCGGTTCATGGGCGGGTACGGCGTCGTCGGCGGCCAGTTGCCACTCGCGACCGGGGCCGCGCTGGCCATTGACTACCGCGGCGGTTCCGAAGCGGTGATGTGCCTGATGGGCGACGGCACCACAAACATCGGCGCCTTCCACGAGTGCCTCAACATCGCCGCCCTATGGAACCTGCCGATCGTCTACGTCGTGATCAACAACGGACTCGGCATGGGCACCACCGTCGAGCAGTCGTCCGCCGAACCCGAACTGCACAAGCGCGCGTCCTCCTACCGGATGCCCTCCGCCCGCGTGGACGGCAACGACCCGGTCGCCGTCCACGGAGCCGCCAAGGCCGCACTGGCCAGTGCCCGTGCCGGGAAGCCGTACCTGCTGGAGACCGTCTCCGGCCGCCTGAAGGGGCACTCGGTGGTGGATCCGGCGAAGTACCGCAGCAAGGAGGAAGCCGAGGCGTTGAAAGCGGCCGACCCCATCGCGGCCTACGCCGTCCGACTCCACGATCAAGGACTGCTGACCGACGAATTGATCACCGAGATCGACACCGAGGTCGCCACCACGGTTGCCGCAGCCGCCGCGTTCGCCGATGCCAGCCCGTACCCGGAGGTGTCGACATTGTTCGACTACACCTATGCGACTCCGGTGCCGAACGACTCCCGTCGACTGCCCGGTGGCGCGCTCTTCCCCGCCGCGCCGCGGCCGACCGCCCAGCAGATCGGAGCTTCAGCATGAGTGTGATCACGTACCGGCAGGCGCTGCACGATGCTCTGCGGTCGGAGATGCTGCGCGACGAGAACGTGTTCTTGATCGGTGAGGAGATCGGCCTGTTCGAGGGCTCTTACAAGATCACCGCCGGCATGCTCGCCGAGTTCGGCCCGAAGCGGGTGCGGGACACCCCGATCGCCGAGGAGGGCTTCACCGGCGCCGCGATCGGCGCCGCCATGCTCGGCTTGCGGCCGGTGGTGGAGATCATGACGATCAACTTCTCGCTACTCGCCCTGGACCAGATCGTCAACCACGCCGCCAAGATCTACGGCATGTTCGGCGGCCAGGCGAAGGTGCCGATGGTCATCCGCACCCCGGGCGGCGGCGGGCAGCAGCTCGGCGCCACCCACTCGCAGAACATCGAGCTCTACTACGCCTTCGTCCCCGGCATGAAGGTCGTCGCCCCCTCCACCCCTGCCGACGCCAAGGCGCTGATGCTGGCCGCGATCCGCGACGACGACCCCGTCCTCGTGTTGGAGAACCTGGCGCTCTACAACACTCAGGGCGAGGTGCATGACGAGGACGTACCGGCCGAGATCGGCAAGGCAAAGATCACTCGCGAAGGTTCCGACATCAGCGTCGTCGCCTACTCCCGGATGGCGGCGGTCGCACTCCAGGTAGCCGAGCAGCTCGCCGAAAGTGATGGGATCGATGTCGAGGTGGTCGACCTACGCAGCCTCCGCCCGCTGGATCGGGAGACGATCATCGCCTCGGTCCGAAAGACAAACTGCGCCGTCGTCCTCGAAGACGACTGGCTCACCTACGGCATCGGCGCCGAGATCGCCGCGACCATCTCCGACGGCGCCTTCGACTGGCTCGACGCCCCCGTCCGCCGCGTCGCGATGGCCGAAATCCCACTCCCCTATTCCAAGCCGCTTGAGACCGCGGCTCTGCCCTCCGCCGACGACGCGATCACCGCAATCCGCCAAACCCTCGACGCCGTCGCCCGGCGCCGCTGACCGGAGACCTTTCATGATCGACATCCTCATGCCGCGCCTGTCCGACACCATGGAAGAAGGCGCCATCTCCACCTGGCACAAACAACCCGGCGACCCGGTCGCCGCCGGCGACATCCTCGTCGACATCGAGACCGACAAGGCCGTCATGGAGTACGAGGCCTACGAGAGCGGCACCCTGGTCGAGATCCTCGTCCCCGAAGGGGAGAACGCCGCCATCGGTACACCCATTGCCCGCCTGAACGACGGATCCGCTGACGAGACCGTCACACGCGCGCAAGGGGCGCACGCGGAGCCGGCCGTCCCCGAACCAGCAGATGATCATGGCGCCACCGACGCAGTCGACGAGGCTCCGACACCGGCCGCTGCGGAACGATCACCCGCACTCGCGGCGACCGCGGTGAAGCTGGAGCACCGGGCCGCGACCCCGTTGGTACGCAAGCTTGCGCGGGAACGCGGTATCGATCTGAGCAGCGTCACCGGCACGGGTCCCGGTGGTCGGATCGTCCGCGCGGATCTCGACGCCCTCGGATCGGAGCCGACGCCTGCACCGATTGCCAACGAACCGGCCGAGACCGGATCGCCTGCCCCTGCCACGGCTGATGTCGCCGCACCGTCTGCGCAGGACGGGCGTGAACCGACCACGGTGCCCTTCGATCCGGTGCGACAGGCGATCGCGAGGCGGCTCACCGAGAGCGCGACAACCATCCCGACCTTCACCGTGACCGCATCCGCCGATCTGGAGGAGCTCCTCGCGCTCCGGGCGCAGCTGAACGCCGCGCTGCACGATGCCGGACGCAAGGTGACTGTCAACGACCTCATGGTGCGGGCGGTCGCGCTCGCCCTACGCGAGCACCCCGGCGTCAACGCGTCCTACTCCCCCGAGGACCGTGGCCAAACCCTGCTGCACGGGCGGGTCAACATCGGCATCGCCGTCGCCTCCCCGGCCGGGCTCGTAGTGCCGGTGATCCGCGATGCCGACCGGACGTCGGTCACGGCGATCTCCGCGCAGACCCGAGCTCTAGCCGACAAGGCTGCGAGCCGGACGCTGAACACGGCCGACATGGCCGACGGGACGTTCACAATCAGCAACCTCGGCATGTACGGAGTCGAGCACTTCACCGCGATCATCAACCCGCCCCAGGGTGCGATCCTCGCCGTCGGCGCCGCGACACCGGAGCCCACGCTGTCCGGGGAGACGCTGGAAGCGCGGCACCGGATGCGATACACGCTCACGGCCGACCACCGCATCATCGACGGCGCCCTGGCCGCGCAGTTCCTCGCCACCCTCACCGACCTGCTCGAGCATCCGCTGCGGATCGTGGCGTGACCGGGATCGTGGTGACCGGGTCGACCGGTTGAGCGGGCCCGCTGCCCGAGAGCTCAACTCACCGCTTGGCGCTGAGCGGCGCCGTCCCGGGGACGCCGCTCAGCAGCCGCCGCTCAGTGGAAGGAGCTGTAGAAGTCGCTGAGCACGTTGTGCACGTTGTCCCGGTCGTAGTTCTCGATCCCGAGGATGAGGGCCAGCAGTTGCGTGGTGTCCTTGGGAATCTGGCACTTCGCCTCGGCGACGAGTTCGTCGAGCATCCAGTGCAGGAGCTGGGCCATGGGCGCCTGGGCGGCAAGGTCGGAGTTGATGGTGAACCGGATGGTGCCGTCCAAGTTGATGACCGTCGAGTGGTTCAGCACCTTCGGATCGGTTCGCACCACCAGCCGCTCCTCCGCCCGCATCAGCGCCAGCATCGCGCCGTGCAGTGCCTGGCGTCGTTGACGACGTCGACGATCTTGTTTTTGAGTTCGTCCACGGCGGCGCTGAGATGGGCGTTGCCGGCAGCGGAGGGCACGACCCCGTCGAGGGAGTCCTGCACCTCCTTGAACAGGGTGGCCGCCTGCTGCACGGTCGCGCCGCGTACCGAGATCTGCTCCATCCAGGTCCCGCTGGCCAGGGCGGCAACTTTGTCGAGCCGGGCGGTCAACTGGTCGCGGCGCCGCCCTGCCGGCAGCGCACCGACCTCGGGATGCAACCGCTGCAGCTCGCAGGCCATCAGCACCCGGTAGGTCTGGAACACCTCGCGCCGGCCGAGATCGAGTGCCTTCCTGGTCGCTTCGTCGGGAAACGGGAACATGTGGAAGCTCCTTCGCTCTGCCGGCCCGGCCTGGTCAGCCGAACGCTGGCAGAGAGGTAGCACCCGAGCGGCCGTGGCAGTCAGTAGCGCGTCGACCATCGGACAGTGAGTGTGCCCATCGTCCGGAGCCGTCGGCCGGAAGGTCGGCCACGAGGCGATGGTCGGGCCGATGAGCGTGAGCCGGGCGCCAGGCCGACGCACCGGACCCCGACGTCCGGCGTACGGCCCACATCCGAGCGCTGCGCGGCTTTCGCCGGCTTGACGCGAACTCCCGCCATCTGACATCGCCCGCCGAAGGAAGGCGTATCTACTCGCATCGATCGCGCTCCGTAAGGACGTCCACCCGCCCACGCCACCACCTCGGGGCGAACGGCGATCCCCCATCATCGGGAGGAAATGTGTCTACCAGTCTCGCGGGAAGAGCGCGTCGTTCGACGCTCGCCCTGCTCACCGGCGCGGCGCTGGCGACGCTGTTGTCCGTCACCGCAGCCGGCGCCGCACCCCTCGACAGCCGCGGCGGCCCCACCACCACCGCCGCCGTCGACGTGTACATGCAGGACACCCCCGCCGACGTGGGGCTCCAGCCCCACGCGCTCAACCCGCTCTGGCAGAGCCCGGACATCAAGGTCTGCCACACCGCCGTCGAGTGCCCGACCAGCCAGAACCCGATCGTCGGCCAGCGGAACTACATCTTCATCAAGCTGCGCAACCCCGGCCCGTACGGCAACAGCGTCATGGAGGAGGGCACGATCTGGGTCTACCGGACCACGCCCGGCGGCGGCGCGGCCTGGCCGGGCGCGTGGACGCAGATCGGGGCGATGGCCGTGCCGGTCTACCCGGGCGTCACCTCGGTGACGATCCCGTGGGACAACGTGCCCGGCCCGGGTCACTTCTGCCTGCTGGCCCGCTGGATCTCCCCGAACGACCCGATGACCTTCGAGGGACCGGACATCGGCGTCAACACCCGCAACAACAACAACATCGCCTGGCGCAACGTCGACTCCGTGGCGCTGACCGCCGGCGGCCAGGGGCAGACCCGGCCGTTCGCCATCGGCAACACCCTGACCCGGGCGGCTCGCAGCAGCGTGGTGTTCAGCCAGACCGGGACCCCCTTCCAGGCCGCCGGTGGCCGCCTCGTCGCCGACCTCGGACCGACCCTGTTCGAGCGCTGGGTCAAGGGCGGCAAGGCCGGCAAGGGTGTCCGTGAGGTGGGCCGTAACCAGGTCGAGATCGTCGACATCGGCCAGGCCAGCCTGGACAACCTGGAGCTCGGTCCCGGTGAGCGGATCGCCTTCTCGCTGAACTTCGCGGCAGCCGTGCCGACCCGGGAGAAGATGGCCGTCAACGTGACCCAGGTCGGCCCGGACACCACCGGCGCCACCCGGGCCGACCTCGGCGGCGTGCGGTACGACATCACGGTGGACCAGCAGACCAGGTAGCACTCCTGGAGGGGTGTGGACGGAGGTCGCGGACGGAGCCCCGCGACCTCCGTTCCGCCTGTCCGGCCGGCGCCACCGGCGGACCTCCGTCGCCAGGCGGTGTCCCGTTCAGCGCAGGCTGACCCAGGCGGTCGCCACCGCATACCCGTCGGTGTGGGCGCAGAGCTGGACCGGGCCGGCGGGCGGTGCCCCCATCGAGAAGTAGCCCACCGCGTCCACCGGCACCTCCTCGTACTGGCCGGCGGAGGTCCGGGCGGTGACCCGCCCGCCCCGGGCCGGCGAGAGCTGCCCGACGACGCCGGTCGGGGTCACCTCGATCTCGACCACGACCGCACCCGTGCGGAACGTCAGCGTGCGGGCCGAGCCGGTGGACCGGGTGAGTCCGGCCGGCTGCGGGTCGCAGGCCGAGTCGAAGGTCAGCTCGGCGAGGGCCAGCTCGGCGTCGACGCTCCGCCAGCTGAACGCGGCCCGGGCCGCGGCCAGGAACTCCTCCGGCACCGGGCCGGAGTCCCGCAGGGCGGCCCTCAACTCGGCCAGCAGGGCGTCGTCAGCGGCTGGCGGCCACGGCTCCATCCCGGTCACCTCCGCTCCCGTCGTCACCCGCGCACGCCCTGACGAAAGGGGCGAGCGCCGGACAGTTCCGCAGCTTGTGCAGGCACCGGGCCTGGGTCGGACCGACACTGCCCACCGGCATGCCCAGCCGCGTACCGATCTCGCGGTAGCTGACCGGCGGATCGGCCATCAGCAGGGTGAGCAGGTCCCGGCAGCGCGGCGGCAACTGCGCGAACGCCTCCCGCAGCGCCTGCTGCCGCTCGGCGCGCAGCAGGTCCTCGTCCGGGGTGACCGGATCCACCAGCAGGGAGGCGCCGACGTGCCCGTCGACGGAGTCGTCGTACGGGTCGAACGGCTGGGTCCGCCGGCCGAGGCGCAGCAGCCGGAAACACTCGCGTCGGGTGGTGGTGATCAGCCAGGCGGGCAGCGCGTTCGACTCCCGCAGCCGTCCCAGGTGCTCCACCGCGCGAAGCCAGACGGTCTGGTTCACGTCCGCCGCGTCGACCTGGTCGAGTCCGTAGGACCGGATCACCGTGAGCACCAGTGGGGTGTAGCGGCGGACCAGCTCGCCCCACGCGAGTTCGTCACCGGAACAGGCGGCGGCGACCAGTCCGACCGTGCCGCGCTCGCTCACCGGGACACCACCCCGCGCGCCGATGCCGGCCTCACGCGACGAGTACGCCGTAGTCGGGATGCCAGCGAGGGCCGGCGATCAGCGCGGCGCGGGCCGCCTCGGCGCCGAGCCCGGCGCTGGTCATCAGCGCGGCCAGTCGCCCCGCGACGTGGCCGGTGGCGAACGAGGTGCCCGCCCAGGCGGCGAAGCCGTCGAAGTACCGGGTCGGTTGGCCCGGCAACTCCAGCCGGCCCCTGACGTAGGTGCTGCTCCGCTCCCCCACGGCACAGGCGTCCACCCACGGCCCGTGGTTGCTGTACGGCGCCGGGCCCGGGCCGGTGGGTCCGGCAGTCACCGCGCCCACCGCCAAGACGCGGTCCAGGGCGGCCGGCCAGGCCCGCCGGCTGGTGCCGGCGTTGCCCGCCGACGCCACCACGGCCCTGCCGGGCAGCCCGGCCAGCGCGTTGACCAGTGGCAGCGGAGGTTGGTCGTCCTGGGTGAAGTAGCCCAGGGAGAGGTTGATGACCGACACCTGCGGCCCGAGCCGGCCAAGGGCGGCGACCAGCATCTCCTCGTCACCGACGCCGGTGGCGTCCAGCGCGGCCTCGGGATCGAAACGTACGCCCGGCGCCGCCTGCCGGACCACGCCGGCGACGAAGGTGCCGTGACCTCCCTGCAGCGCCAACACGTCGGCGCCGACGTAGACCGCGTCCTCGTCGTCGACCTCGGCGAGATAGCTGCCGCCCAGCCACTGCGGATGCTGGGCCCCGGCCTGCCGCCAGATGCCGGTGTCGCAGATCCCCACCGTCACTCCCGCGCCCTCACCCGCGCGCGCCGGATCCGGCGCCGGCAGAGCACCCGCGACCCGGGGCGGACCGCCCGGGTTGCCCATGATGTTGCCGAAGCCGAGCAGGGCGTGGTGCGGCTGGACCAGGGGAGCCTCCTGCCCGGGCCACTGCTGCGGGTCGCGGAGCTTGGTCACCACCGACGGGATGTCGGTCTCGGCGGCGAAGCGGAGCCGGGCGACCCCGCCGAAGCCGACGCCCTCGGCGACGGAGTGCCCGTAGCTGCGCAGCCGACTCATCACCCGCTGCACGTCGGGGCGGGCCACCAGGAGTTGCCGCGGCCGATAGAGGAACTCCCGGCCGGCGACGGCGTACCGGCGCAGGTCGGGGTCGGCGCCCAGGGCCTCCATAAAGATCCGCTGGTAGGTCGCGTCGGGCGATTCGCTGGCAACGGCAGGGCCGGCTCCCCCGACGAGACCGAGCGGCGCCGCCGCGGCGGCCAGGGCGGACCAGGCCATGAGCTGCCGGCGGGACAACCCGGCGGGCGGGCGCGACGCGAAGGAGTCGTCAGACGGCACCGGTCCTCCAGGCGGTCGAAGATGCATGGTCGGCGACGGGCCGGGGCAGCTACGGAAGCGCTCTCCGAGGCACCGGACGATTATTTCAAAGGATAGTCGAGTGTCAATTGATCGTCGGTCAGGCGACTGATGCCCGATACACCTCGACGCGATTGACCTGGGAGCGCGACTGCGGGATTCTGCTTGGCATGGCCGACAGCGCCGTTTCCGGTGCCGTCACGGCCCAGACCGCGCTCGACGCCGTGCAACGCTACCCCCGCGAGGCGATCGCGATCAGTCGGCAGGTCCTCACCGCCGGCCACCCCGACGCCGACGAGCGGTCCACCGCCGAACGCGCCATCGGGCTGGCCCTGCGGGAACTCAACGACCTGCCGGGCGCCCTGCGGCACCTGCGCCGGGCGGTGCGGTTCGCCGACTCGCCCCGGGTGCGGGCGCTGGCCCGGATGAGCCTCGGGTACGTCCTGGCCAACGCCGGGCGCACCGGTCCGGCACTGCGCGCCGTGACCCTGGCCCTCCCCCGGCTGACCGGCGCCGACGCCGGCCGGGCCCGCATGCAGCGGGGCGTCGTCCTGCACTACCGGGGGCGGTTCGACGAGGCGGTCCGGGACTACGGCATCGCGGTGGAGATCGCCCAGCGCGAGGGTGACCTGCTGCTGGAGGCGCGGGCGCGCAACAACCGTGGGCTGCTCAACGCCCACCGGGGCACCAGTCGGAACGCCGACGACGACCTCTTCCGCTCCGCGGCGATCTTCAGTCAGCTCGGACTCGACCTGGCCGCCGCCGACGCCCGCTGGAACATGGGCATCGCCGCCGGCCAGCGCGGCGACGTCGCGGGCGCCCTGCGCAGCTTCGCCACCGTCGACGACGAGTACCGCCGGCTGTCCGTGCCCCGGCCGGCGCTACTGCTGGACCGGTTCGAACTGCTGCTCTCGGTGCCGCTGATCGACGAGGCGGTCGAGGTGGCCACCTCCGCCGTGACGGAGCTGCGGCGGCGGGGCATGGCCTCGGATCTCGCCGAGGCGCTGCTGGCCCGGGCCCGGGCGGCGCTGCTCGCCGGCGACCTGGGGACCGCCGCGGAGACCGCCGCCTCGGCCCGGGTCCGCTTCCGCCGCCAGGGACGCCGCATCTGGGCCGCCTTCGCCCGGCACGTCGAGCTGCGCGCCGACTTTGCCCGGGGCACCCGGTCGGTGGCCCTGCTCACCGCCATGGTGCGAACCGCGGAGCAGCTCGACGCCACCGGCTGGCCCTCGCCGGCCCTGACCACCCGGATCGAGGCCGCCCGGCTGGCCGAGGCGTTGGGCCGGCCCGCCCGGGCGGCCGGGCTGCTGGCGGTGGCGGCCCGCGCGCACCGCCGGGGCACCGCGCCCCACCGGGCCCAGGGCTGGTACGCGCTCGCCCTGCACCGCCGGCTCGACGGTGACCTGCGGGGCGCGGCCCGGGCCCTGCGCCGGGGACTGGCGGTGCTCGACGGCCACCGGGCCTCCCTGGGCGCCACCGAGCTACGCGCACACAGCGGGGCGTACGGGCACGAACTGGCTGCCGAGGGGCTGGACATCGCCGTCCGCACCGGCACGCCCGCCCAGGTGCTCGGCTGGGCGGAGCGCTGGCGGGCCAACGCCCTGCGGATGCGCGCGGTGCAGCCGCCGCCGGACCCCGAGCTCGCCACCGCCCTGGCCGAGCTGCGGATGGTCAGCACCGCCCTGGAGGACGCGTTGCTCGCCGGCCACCCGGTGCACGCGCTGCGGCGCAGCCAGGCTCGACTCGAACAGCGCATCCGGGAACTGGCCCGGGGAGCGGACGGCGGAGTCCGGGGAGCCGACGGCGACGGCCTGGCGACACCGCCCACGGTACGCGCCCTCGCCGACGCGCTCGGCGACGCCGTGCTGCTGGAGCTGGTGGCGCACGGACCACGGCTGCGGGCGGTCCTGGTCCGCGACGGCCGGACCAGCCTGCACGACCTCGGCCCGCTCGACGAGGCACTGACTCGGGCCCGCCTGCACCGGTTCGGGCTGCGCCGACTCGTCACCACCGGCGACTCGGCCAGCGCCCGGGCCGGCGTCGAGTTCGCCACCACCGCGCTGGACCAGCAGCTCTTCGACCCGGTCCGCCGGCTGCTCGGCGACCGGCCACTGGTGATCGTCCCGATCGGCGCCCTGCACGCCGTACCCTGGTCGGGCCTGCCGACCTGCGCCGGCCGCCCGGTGACGGTGGCCCCCTCGGCGACGGTCTGGCTGCGTGCCACCGGCCGGACCGTCCCGGCCGGCCCACCGGTGCTGGTGGCCGGGCCCCGGCTGCCTGCCGCCGAGAACGAGGTACGCCAGCTCCGCGCGGCCCTGCCCGGCTCCCGCGCCCTGACCGGTGACGGCGCCACCGCCGACGCCGTCACCGACGCGCTGAACGGGACAGGGCTGGCGCACGTCGCCGCCCACGGCACCTTCCGCGCCGACAACCCGCTCTTCTCCACGCTGGAACTGGCCGACGGGCCGTTGACCGCGTACGAGTTGGAGCGCCTGACCCGCCCACCGGGCTGCGTGGTGCTCTCCGCCTGCGACTCCGGCCTCTCGGGCGTCCGGCCGGGCGACGAGGTCATGGGCTTCACCGCCGTGCTGCTGGCCCTCGGTGCCCGCAGCCTGATCGCCACCGTGTTGCCGGTCCCGGCCGACCTGACCACCGCGCTGATGCTCGACCTGCACCGTCGGATGCGCGCCGGCGCCGCACCGGCGGTGGCGCTCGCCGACGCCCAGCGCGCGTTCGCCACCGCCGACGGTGGCGGCGCCGCCCATGCCACCGCCGCCGCCTTCGTCTGCTTCGGCGCCGGCTGAAGGCGTGCGGCGACGGCATTGCACACGGCAGCAGGCGCTGACGGCCCGAGTCAGCGCGGCGCGGCGCGACCCGCGGCTGCCGTCACGCCGGCACGCCCGACACGGCGTCCGCGACGTTGCCCTGGTAGCAGGTGGTGGTGGAGATGCTGGGGGCGGTGACCACCGGGCCGTAGACGACGTATCGCTGGCCTGTCTGCACGTTGCGGCACTGGATCTGGACCCGGTAGGTGCCGGTGTCGCACTGGGCGGTGCCGCGGCCGTAGTAGTGGCTGCTTCCCTGGTGGACCCACTCCGCCCAGGAGACGCAACCGGTGACGCCGACCGTGGGCAGTGGGTCCTCGACGGGGTACACGCCCTCGGCGACGTTACCGCTGTAGCAGGTGGTGGTGGCCGTGCCCGGCGCGTTCACCGCATAACCTCCGTAGACGACGTACCCCACGCCCGTCTGCAGGTTGCGGCACTGAAGCTTGACCTTGTAGCGGCCGGTGGCGCACTGCACGTTGCCGCGACCGTAGTAGTAGCTGTTGCTGCCTTCCTGCACCCACTCCACCCACGTCGTGCAGCCGGTGGGAGCGACCTGGACGCCGAGGTCGGATTGCGCCACCGCGTGGGCCGGCGCCGGGGCGGCCTGTGCGGGTACGGCCAAGGCGGAAAGGCCGAGAACGACCGCTGCGACCAGCGTGAACGAATGCCTGATCAAGTCTGTCTCCTGACGGGAGGGTAGGAGTTTCTGCCGAACGGCAGGGACCATGTTAGGAAGATCTTTGAACAACGTCTATGGATCCATCGCCATCATGGGTGCCGCCGATGCGCCGCCACGCGATCCGCATCAGTCCACCTCCGGCAAGCCGGAGAGTCCCCACCAACACATCGGGTACGCCCGATCCGCTGCCCGCTTGCCACGGCAAGAGCATTGGGCATAATCGATTCGCTCGCAAGGCACCCGATCGAGAGGAAACGCATGAAGCGCAACGTCGTACGCGTGCTGGCGGTCATGGCCGTCGTCGCCGCCGGATCGGCCGTGGCGTCCGCGCCGGCCGCCGCCAGCGATGGCCCTGGTGACATCTGCGTGACCAACCAGGCCACCTGGCTGCGCGACCAGCCCTGGGGCAACGTCCTACGCACCTTGAGCCCCGGGCGAGGCTTCCGCGTTCACTCGATCTACGGCGGCAGTGACATTCAGACCTGGTACTACGGCCACGGGGCCGAGGCGCCGGGGCAGGACGGCTGGATCCCGGCCGCCAACTGCGACTGGTAGAGCTGAACCTCTGACCTGCCCACCGTTGTTCAGCTGCTCCCAAGCAACCGGAGCGGTCGACCGGGAGCTGCGCGGCATACGTGAGGAGCGGCTGCGCAGGGCGGACGCCGCGTTCGGGCGCAGCGACCTGGCGGCGCACCTGCGCGACCGGCTTGCCGACGTGGAACGTGCCCCGTTCCGGTGTGACGGGGGTGCATGCGACGTCGGCGGCTCGGCGCGGGTGGCCTCCCGCGCCGAGC
>NZ_JBFABB010000016.1:21608-77032 GCF_040640035.1 Micromonospora sp. NPDC023633
GGGTGTGGGGGGTTCCCGGCCCGGGGCGGGGGGGGGGGGGGGGCCCCCCCCCCCCCCCCCCCGCCGGACAGGTCAGCTCGCGGTGCAGGTGGGCGTGCCGGTCGGGCCGGTTCCGGTGCCCTGGAAGCCGAACTCGGTGACGGCGCCGGCGGAGAGCCGGCCGTTGTAGTCGACGTTGCGGAACGTCACGGCACCGCTGGCGCCGCTGGCGACGCTGCCGCGCGCGTTCCACGTGTTGGTGACCGTCGTGCCGCCTGGCAGGGTGATGGCGACCGCCCAGCCGTCGATCGCCGCGGCTCCGGCGGTGACGCGTACCGTCGCGACGAAGCCGCCGGTCCACGAGTTCAGCGACACCGCCGCGGCGCAGTCGCCGGACGGCGGCGGGGTGGTGGGCGGCGGGGTCGTCGGGGGCGCGGTGGTCGGGGGCGGCGTGGTGGTGCCGCTGTTGAGGGCGTCGAGCGTGGCGGTGTACGCCGGCTTCTTGTTGCCGCTTCCGTCGAAGAGCAGCGGGGTGCCGCTGGCCCGCCAGGAGTCGGTGTCCCGGATGCCCCACACGGTGATGCCCGTGCAGCGGGTCACGGCGAGGCAGGCGCGCACCACCCGGCCGTAGTTGTCGGCCTGCGTCTGACCCGAGCCCTCGATGTCCAGCTCGGTGATCTGCACGTCCACCCCGAGGTTGGCGAAGCGTTGCAGGTTGGCCTGGTAGTCGGCGGGCACCGGCGAGGCGCTGTTGAAGTGCGACTGGAAGCCGACGCAGTCGAGGGGCACGCCCCGGGCCTTGAAGTCCTGCACCATGGCGTACACCGCGTTGCTCTTGGCGTTCTGCCCGTCGGTGTTGTAGTCGTTGTAGCACAGCTTCGCGGTCGGGTCGGCGGCGCGCGCGGCGCGGAACGCCACCTCGATCCAGTCGTCGCCGGTGCGTTGCAGGTTCGAGTCGCGGCGGGTTCCGCTGCCGCCGTCGGCGAACGCCTCGTTCACCACGTCCCAGGAGTGGATCTTGCCGCGGTAGTAGGCCGCCACCTGCGTGACGTGGTTGACCATCGCCTGGCGCAGTGCGCTGCCGTTGAGGTTCTGCACCCACCCCGGCTGCTGGGAGTGCCAGGCCAGGGCGTGCCCGCGCACCTGCATCCCGTTGGCTCGGGCATGGTTGACGATCCGGTCGGCGTTGGCGAACGTGAACTGGCCCTGGGACGGCTCGGTCGCGTCCCACTTCATCTCGTTCTCCGGGGTGACCGAGGTGAACTCCCGGTTGAGGATCCCGACGTACGTGGTGTCGGAGAGCTTGTTGGCGGCCACCGCGGCGCCGAAGTAGCGCCCCTTCTCGGCGGCGGACGCCCCCAGGGTCGTCCCGGCGTTGGCGCCGGACGCCATCGCCATCGTCGCGGCGGCGACGGAGAGACCGACCACGACCGACGCCAGCGCGACGCGCGGCCGCCGGCGGGCCACCGGGCGTCCGCTGGCACGGGCGAGCATGTTGTCCATGGCAGAGCCTTTCGATGAGCCGAATGGATGAGGAAGGCCGCCTCGACAACCGCCCGCCACGGCGTGGGGCCGGTGGAGTGGTCGCCCGGAGACCACGCCGCCGTCAGCACTCGACACCGTGAGTTGATCGAAGCCCTTCCATCGGACCGTATCGGAACATGTCCGGAAGCTCAACGCCCGATTATCGGATTCTTTCGATGTCCTGGCTTCGTACCGCCCCCTCAGTCGCGGAACCCACCTGCCCGCCGGCCAGCCAGACACCAACCACGGGATCGGAAGTTTCGGAACTCAAGCCCCGCCGAACAGGGCATCGACCAGAGCGGTCGGTTCGATGGTGGACGGCCGGTCGCTGACCTGCCCGTCACCGAGCTCGACGATCCGCCAGACGCCGTCGGCGCGCAGCGCCAGGTCCACGGTCACGAACGGCAGCCCCAGCGCCGCCACCGACCCACTCACCGGACGCGGGTCGAACGCCTCGGGCGGCGCGTCGTGCGGGCTGTCGGGATGCGCGCCGACCAGGACGCAGACGCCGTCGACCCACCACGTGCGGACCTCGGCGCCGGTGAACCGCTCGAACCGGCGCAGGACCAGGCCGCCGACGAGGTCGTCCCCGCGCAGCTCGAGGAAGCGGCTCGCGACCCGCCAGGCAGCCTCGCCGTCATCGAGATCCGGAATGAACGCCGCCTCGTGCCAGTGGTGCTTCATCGACTTGGCGAAGTCGCGCAGCACCGCCGCCCCACCGCCGAGCGCACGCCTCGCCCGGTCGAAGTCGGCGCGCCGCGTACCGGCCGTCCACGCCGAGCCCGGCGTCAGCTCGGCCAGGTCCGGATACCAGCCCGGCAGCTCGTGGGCGCGCCGGTACTGCTCGCCGCTCGTACGCAGGGTGACACCCCGGCGGGCCAGCGCCTCCGCGAAGGCGGCGTACCGCTCGCTGCGCAGCATCCAGCCGCGGTAGACCGCCACGCCCTCGACCGCCACCCGCGCCACCGCCCGTGGCAGGTCGTCGCCACGGACCAACTCGTCGTGGTCGACGACGGCGACGTCGACGCCGACGTCCTGGGCGGCGCGCGCCTCCGGCGCGAAGTGGGCATCCGGGCGACGCGGTCGCAACGGGTCCGCGGGAACGATCAACAGCACGGGTGAATGCTCCCCCATGGGTGCTGACGCCGCGAGTGCCGCCGGCCCGACGCGGGCGCGGGCCACCGCGAACCCGGTCTCCGGCTGCCCGGCCAGGTCGCCGGCGTCGCGGGCGGCGCCTCACCCGTCCGAAGAGTCGGTCCCCGTTCCTATGCTGGGCCGATGGACCTGGAGTTGAGCGGCGAGCTGTGGTTCTGGCGAGGCCCCGCGCCATGGCACTTCGTCACCGTCCCGGAAGAGGGCTGCCAGGAGTTGGCCGCGAGGTCCGCGGGGGTGAGCTACGGCTGGGGCATGATCCCCGTCGCGGCGCGGATCGGGAAGACCGGCTGGAGCACGTCACTGTTTCCCAAGGACGGGCGATACATCGTGCCGGTGAAGGCGGCCGTGCGACGGGCCGAAGGGCTGGCGGTGGGCGACACCGTGACGGTCCGCCTGGTCGTCGACGGGTGAGCGGCCGGTTCCGCTACCCGACCGGATCACGGACGCGACAGAACGTCGGAGGCGGTCGGTAGCGTGCCGAAGCGCGACGGGGAGGAATGACAGTGGCACTGTTACGGGCCTTCGAGGACCGCGAATACTGGCCGGAGTACCGCACGTTCCTGCTGCGCGAGGCGGACCCGTGGGGTCCCGCGCGGGTGCGGGTCGACGAGCTGCTGCGCGAGTACGCGGTGAAGACGCAGCCGTGCGGCTCGATCGCCCGCGCCGGGGACGGCTGGGTCGACGGCCGCGCGTCGGACCGCTACCACGAGGTGCGGCTCGAAAGCCACGACGCCCCTCCGCCCGAGGACGACGACTGGGCCGACGTGATCGAGACGCCCTTCGCCACCGGCGGGACGGTCGGCCTGGCGATGGTGACCGGCGGGTCCCCCCGCGACTCGTTCCGCCTGGGGGAACCGGGCCTGTACCGGTTGCGGTTCTGCCGGCGCCCGGCCGACGAGGGCGACAGCTACCTGCTGCGGTTCTGGCCCGTGTCCGCCAGCCCGGAGCCACCTCGGTGGATCGTGCGCAGCAGCCCGCTGCTCAGCGAGGACGACCTCGCCCAGCCGGCCCTGCGCACCCGCGGCGGCGGTCCCTCCGCACACGTCCGGTACGCCACCTCCGACCTGCTGTCGTTGCTGCTGTGGGCGCGCGAGGGCGCGGCGACCGTCACCGTCGACTGGCTCGCCGACCGGCTGCTCAGCACACCGGACGCCGTCCGGGCGATCCTGCGCCACGCCGTCGACGACGGGCTGCTCGCCCCCTTCGACAGCACCGACGGGCCGTTGGCACTGGTCGTCCAGCCGACCCCGCGCGCGCCCCGGCAACCACCGCCGCAGCCGGCGGGACGACCGGCCGGCCCCGGGCGGCTACTCGGCACCGTCGCCGTCGCCCCGAGTGCCGCCGGGGCCGGCCCGCACGCCGGCCCCGGCGGCACTGTCCGGCCACCCCAGGCCGGCGGTCCGACCATGGCGTGGGTGGGGACGGAGATCCGACAGCCACTGGACCGGGAAAGCCGGTCGTCGGTGCCGCCCTCCGGTCCGCCGCCCCGCGCCGGATTCGTCGGCTCCGGCGGCGAGCTGGTCGTGTGGCGCGACGACACCCCGGTGGTGCTGGCGCGCTGGCCGGGGGCCCAGGTGGCGCAGGCCATGCAGAGCCGACACGGCACCGTGCTGCTCGCCAGCACCCAGACCGCGCTGGTGCGCCCCGACGGCGAGTTCGTGCTGCTCGGCACGAGCATGGGCTGGCGGGCCGTCCTGGACGCGGCCGGCGAGCGGCTGGCCGTCGTGGAGTTCCACGTCGGCCGACGCTCCCGGAACCGGCTGCACCTCGTCGACCTCGCCGACGGTTCCCGGCAGAGCATGCCGTGGGACGAGGCCGACAACGTTTCCGCCGTCGGGATCCACGACGGGGCCGTGTACGCCAGCGTCGACGGCGGCGTGGCCTCGGTGCGCTGGGTGCCGGGCGAGGAGCCGGAGCCGCTGCCGCACGCGCTGCGCCAGGTCGACCCGTACAGCGGGGTCGCGCTGGCCCGGGACCGGAGCCACCCGGTGCTGCTCATCCGGCCCGACGGCGAGGTCGTCCCGCTGCCCGTGGACCCGGCCGCCGCGCTCGTGCCCGGCGGCCGGCAGTTGTACTCCTGGGTGTACGCGCCGCCGAGCCTGCGTCTGTACGACCCGGCGCACCCCGACCGGCCCCGGGTGCTGCCGCTGCCCGGTGGCAGCACGACCAGCCCGGTCCCGGGCGGGCCGGTCTGGGAGAGCCCGGAGCACGTGCTCGTCCCGGCCGACCACGGACGCAACGAGTTCGGTCTGCCCCTGGTCCGGCTGCACCTCCGCAGCGGCCTGGTGGAGGGCGTGGCGTTGCCGCCCGAGGCCGGGTACCGACCGGTCCTCGTGCGGCCGCTCCACCGGCCGGCCGGGAACGGCTAGCCCGCCACCGGCCTGTCGGCTCCGCGCCGCGACGGGCGTGGGATCCGTCAGGGCGCAGCGGTAGCGCCGGGCCGGTTCACAGGGTAAAAACATGCCAACCCTTCTTTCACGGCGTAATGCAAGTCGCGGCGACGAGAGAGCGCTCTCACGGGTGCGCTGTCCCCCACCGCCGCCCCACGAGGCAGGTCGACGACGACCGCAAGCCGGCACCGGCGCACCCACCCGTGCCCGCCCCGGACCGCCTCCCCACCGCGTCGCCGTGCCCGGCGCCTGTTCCGGCCGGCGGAGAGGAAGAACGATGAGAGAGCAGTCCCCCGACACGCGACGGCGACTCCGCCGGACGCTCGCGCTCGGCCTGGTGCTCACGGCGGTCGCCAGCACGACCGGCACCGCCGCCACCGCCGGGCCGGCCCGGCACGGCGGCCCGGACTTCGGGCCCAACGTGACGATCTTCGACCCCGACACACCGGTCGCCGAGATCCAGGCGACCCTCGACGCGGCGCACGCCCGGCAGGTCGACGCCGAGATGGGCACCGCGCGGCACGCGTACCTCTTCAAGCCCGGCAGCTACGGCACGGCCGCGCAGCCCCTTCAGGTGAAGGTCGGCTACTACACCGAGGTCTCCGGCCTGGGCGCCTCCCCCACCGACGTCACCGTCAACGGCAAGATCGAGACCTACAACCGCTGCCTCGAAGGCGGCGGGACCGGCAACTGCATCGCCCTGGTCAACTTCTGGCGCACCCTGTCCAACCTGTCACTGTCCATCAACGCCACCGGCCAGGACGGCTGCCGCTCCTCGGCGAACTTCTGGGCGGTGTCCCAGGCGGTGTCGATGCGCCGCCTCGACATCAGCGGCGGCGGGCTGTCGCTGATGGACTACTGCACCGCCGGCCCGCAGTACGCCAGCGGCGGCTTCATCGCCGACTCCCGGCTGCCCGCCACCACCAACGGCTCCCAGCAGCAGTGGCTGACGCGCAACAGCGAGGTCGAAAGCTGGTCCAACGCCGTGTGGAACCAGGTCTTCGCGGGCACCGTGGGCGCCCCCGACGACGCCGGCTTCCCCGACCCGCCGTACACCACGCTGGACACCACGCCGGTGAGCAGGGAGAAGCCGTACCTGTTCGTCGACGGCCGTGGCCGCTACCACGTCCGCGTCCCCGCCGCCCGGCGCGACAGCCGGGGCATCTCCTGGGGCGACGGCATGACGCCGGGGCGGACCATCGACATCCGGGACTTCTTCATCGCCAAGCCGTCCGACCCGGTGCACGTCATCAACAGCCAGCTCGCCCGCGGCAAGCACCTGCTGCTCACCCCCGGCGCGTACGACATCGCGCGCAGCATCGAGGTCAAGCGGCCCGACACCGTGGTCCTCGGCATCGGCCACGCCACGCTGACCGCCGTCGACGGCGCCGTCCCGCTCGACGTCGCCGGCGTGCCCGGCGTGGTCGTCGCCGGGGTCACCGTCGACGCCGGCCTCACCGAGTCGCCCGTGCTGCTGCGGGTCGGCCGCGAGCACGGCCGCAACGCCAGCACCCCGCACAACCCGATCACGCTCTCCGACGTGTACTTCCGCGTCGGCGGCCCGCACATCGGCAGGACGCACACCGCGCTGGAGGTCAACGCCGACCACGTCCTGATCGACCACACCTGGGTGTGGCGCGGGGACCACGGCGTCGAGGGCTTCACCGAGGGCGTGAACGGCGACACCGACCGCTGGCGGACCAACACCGGTCGCTACGGCGCCGTCATCAACGGCGACCACGTGACGGCCACCGGCCTATTCGTCGAGCACTTCCAGCGGTACAACACGGTCTGGAACGGCGAGCACGGCACGACGATCCTCTACCAGAACGAGCTGCCGTACGACCCGCCGACGCAGGCCGACTGGATGAACGGCGACGTCGAGGGCTGGGCCGGGTACAAGGTCGGCGACCGGGTGCGGCACCACACGCTGCACGGCGGCGGGGTGTACGTGTTCAACCAGAACAACCCGTCGATCCACACCGAGAACGGCTTCGAGGTCCCCGTCACCCCGGGCGTCCGGCTGCACCACATCATGACCGTCAACCTGAGCGCCGGCACGATCGACCACGTGGTCAACGGCGTCGGCGAGGCGGCCGACGCGACGCGGGTCGGCGCGCCCGTCTACGTCACGCGCTACCCCGCCCCGTAACTCCTGCGGGAAAACCGAGCCGGACGGGGCGCGCACCCCGCCCCGTCCGGCTCGGTCGTCAGCCGGCGCAGTTGTTGTTGTGCGCGGGCTGGGTCAGCTTCTCCTGCGTGCCGAACTTCGCGTAAACCCGCAGGTAACACGGCAGCTCAACGTCGCCGTAGTAGCTCTGCACCTCGTTGTCGTAGTGCGTGGTGCCGCTCTGCGCGACCTGCCAGCCGCCGGCGTCGCCCGACTGGATCTCCCAGTAGACGTCGCCGGAGCAGCCCTGCAGGCCCTGCGACCAGGCGATGATGTTGGCCCCGTTGTAGATCTCGGACTGCACGAGCGTGCAGCTCGCGGCCTGCGCCGGGCTGGCGCCCACCAGCAGCCCCACAGTCAGCATCGCTCCGGCTCCGATCGCCGACATCAGTTTCCGCATGCTCGATCTCCTCCACGATGGACGGCAGGTGGGTCCACAGGAGGGTATCCAATTCCGGAGATTAGCTCCACGATCACGGTCGATGTCGGCGAAAAGTTTTACCGGATTCCCTCGCCCGTCGACCACCCGGCGCCGCCGATCCCCGACCGACGCCGCCGCCCGCACTTCGCCCGACACCCCGGCCCGGTGGACTCCGCATCGGCTCGCCCCGCAGCTTACGCTTAACAAAGTTAACTGATAGCCTCCCGCCATCGACGAGGAGGAATGTCATGCGACTTCGACGTACGATGCCCGCGCTCCTGGCCGGCGCGGCGCTGACCGCCGCCCTGGCCGTACCCGCCGTGGACGGCCGCGCCGCCGCGCAGACCGGCGCCCCCGACGTCGCCCTCGCGGCCTGCGCCGCGCCGGCCTGGGCCGAAGGCACCACCTACCCCGCCGGCAGCCGGGTCAGCTACGCCGGACGGTCCTACCAGGCGCTGGTGACGCACACACCCCCGCCCGGCGCCGGCTGGAACCCCGCCGCGACGCCCTCCCTCTGGACCGACCTTGGCGCCTGCGACGGCGGCGGCACGCCGTCCCCCACCCCGACCGCCACGTCGGGGCCCTCCCCCACCCCGACGCCGACACCGCCCGCGACGCCCACGCCCACCACGACGCCCGGCCCGGACACCTGCGCCGGCAAGCCGAAGCCGGCCGGCAAGGTGCTCCAGGGCTACTGGGAGAACTGGGACGGCGCGGCGAACGGCGTCCACCCGCCGCTGGGATGGATCCCGATCACCGACCCCCGGATCCCCGCGCACGGGTACAACGTGATCAACACGGCGTTCCCGGTCATCCGCGCCGACGGCACCGTGCTCTGGGAGGACGGCATGGACACCACCGTCAGGGTGCCCACCCCCGCCGAGATGTGCCGCGCCAAGGCCGCCGGCCTGACCATCCTCATGTCCATCGGTGGCGCGGCCGCCGGGATCGACCTCAGCTCGGCCGCGGTCGCCGACCGGTTCGTCGCGACCGTCGTACCGATCCTCAAGCGGTACAACTTCGACGGCATCGACATCGACATCGAGACCGGGCTCACCGGCAGCGGGAACATCTCCCAGCTCTCCCCGTCGCAGGCGAACCTCATCCGCATCATCGACGGGGTGCTCGCGCAGATGCCGGCGGGCTTCGGCCTCACCATGGCACCGGAGACCGCGTACGTCACCGGCGGCAGCGTCACCTACGGCTCCATCTGGGGCGCGTACCTGCCGATCATCAAGCGGTACGCCGACAACGGCCGGCTCTGGTGGCTGAACATGCAGTACTACAACGGCAGCATGTACGGCTGCTCCGGCGACTCCTACCCGGCCGGAACCGTGCAGGGCTTCACCGCCCAGACCGACTGCCTCAACGCCGGGCTGGTCGTGCAGGGCACCACCATCCGGGTCCCGTACGACAAGCAGGTCCCCGGACTGCCGGCGCAGCCCGGCGCCGGGGGCGGGCACCTGGCCCCGGCGACGGTCGCCCAGACGTGGAACGCCTACCGTGGCGACCTGAAGGGCCTGATGACCTGGTCGCTGAACTGGGACGGGTCGAAAGGCTGGACCTTCGGCGACAACGTCAGGGCCCTCCAGGGCCGCTGAGCCCACAGGACATCGCGGGCGCCGGCCGCGCGGTCGCACCCTCCCGGCGGGGACGGCCACGCGGCCGGCGGCGGGCGCCCGGAGCGCGCGCGGTGCCTCCGCCGCGTTCAGGGCCGGAACCGGTAGCCCATGCCGGGCTCGGTGATGAGGTGGCGCGGGCGGGCCGGATCGTCCTCCAGTTTGCGGCGCAGCTGGGCCATGTACTGACGCAGGTAGTTGGTCTCGTTCTGGTACTCGGGCCCCCAGACGTCGTGCAGGAGTTGACGCTGGCTGACGAGCTTCCCCGGGTGACGCAGCAGCTGTTCGAGCACCCCCCACTGGGTGGGGGTGAGCCGGACGTCGGCGCCGTCGTCGCCGGTGACCGTACGGGCGGCGAGGTCGACGGTGTACCGGCCGACCCGCAGCGTGGCGGTGGTCGCGTCGGCGCTGACGTGCAGTCGCCGGGTCACGGCACGGATGCGGGCGAGGAGCTCGTCGATACCGAAGGGCTTGGTGACGTAGTCGTCGGCGCCGGCGTCCAGGGCCGCGACCTTGTCCTGACTACCGGCCCGGCCGGAGAGCACGATGATCGGCACGTGCGTCCAACCCCGCAGGCCCCGGATGACCTCGACCCCGTCGATGTCGGGCAGGCCAAGGTCGAGCACCACCAGGTCGGGCGGGTCGCTGGCGGCGGCCTTGAGCGCCGCCGTGCCGGTCGCGACGGCCTGCACGTCGTAGCCCCGGACCCGCAGGTTGATCCGCAGGGCGCGGACGATCTGCGGCTCGTCGTCGACGACCAGGATGCGGGTCATTCCTGCTGCCCCTCCGCGGCGCTCGAGGTGGCGGCGGGCAACCGCAGCACCATGGTGAGACCGCCCCCGGGTGTGGTCTCGGGAGTGATGCTGCCACCCATGGCCTCGGCGAGCCCGCGGGACAGGGCCAGCCCCAGACCGACGCCGGTGGCGTTGTCCCGGTCGCCCAGCCGCTGGAACGGCAGGAAGACGTGCTCCCACTGGTCCTCCGGGATGCCGGGGCCGGTGTCGATGACCCGCAGCTCCACCTGCCCGGCGTGGGCGCTGGCGGTGATGGCCGGGGGCCGCCCAGGCGGGCTGTGCCGCAGCGCGTTTGCGACGATGTTGACCAGCACCCGTTCCAGCAGCCCCGGGTCGGCGGTGGCGGCCGGCAGGTCGGCGGGGATGTCGGTGCTGACGTCGGCGGCCACCGGACCCAGCTCGTCCAGGGCCCGCGGCACCGCGTCCTCCAGCCCGATCGGCACGCGGGTCACGCCGAGGACGCCGGCCTGCAAACGGCTCATGTCCAGCAGGTTCGCCACGAGCCGCCCGAGCCGGTCCAGGGACTCGTCGGCGGTGGCCAGCAGCTCGTCGCGATCGTCCGCGTCGAACTCGATGTCGTGGCTGCGCAGGCTGCTCACCGCGGCCTTGGCCGAGGCCAGGGGCGTACGCAGGTCGTGGCTGACCGCGGCGAGCAGCGCCGTACGCATCCGGTCGGCCTCGGCGAGCGGCCGGGCGCTGGCCGCCTCCTCGGCGAGGCGTTCCTGCCGCAGCGCGACGGCGGCCTGGGCGGCGAACGCCTCGACGACGCGCCGGTCCGCGGCTTCCAGCCGCCGGCCGGAGAGCACCACGGTGAGCCGGTCATCCACCGGCACGGCGGTCTCGCCCGCGCCCGGATTGCCCGCCGGGTCCTCGCCGACGCTGGCGACGATCCGCCACGCCCCGTCCTCGCTGGCCCGCCCGGGCCGGCCCCCGGCGTCGGCGACGAGTTCGAGGACGCTGACCGCGCGCAGCCCGAACGTCTCGCGTAGCCGGTCCAGCAGCGCGGGCAGCGGCCGCTCGCCACGCAGGACGCCACCGGCCACCGTGGCCAGGGTCTGCGCGTCGGCGGAGGCGCGCGCGGCCTCCCTGGTGCGCCGCGCCGCGACGTCGACGACCCCGCTGACGGCCACGGCGACGGCGACGAAGACGCCCAGGGCGAGCAGGTTGTCGGCCTCGGCGATGGTCAGCGTCCGGAACGGGGGCGTAAAGAACCAGTTGAGCAGCAGGGAACCGCCGAGCGCGGCGACCAGCGCCGGCCACAGCCCACCGACCAGCGCGACCCCGACGACGCCGGTGAGGAAGAGCAGGATGTCGTTGGTGAGGCTGAGGTCCGGCAGCGCCCGCAGCAGCACCGTCAGCAGCGGCATGCCGAGCCCGGCGAGGCCGAAGCCGAGCAGCCGGCGCCGCCGCGACAGCGCGGCCGGCACGCCCGCGCCGCGCCGCCCCCGGCCCATCTCCGAATGGGTGACCAGGTGCACGTCGATCGGCCCGGACAGCGCCGTGGTGGTCACCCCGACGCCGCGGGAGAAGAGCTGCGCAAACCGCCCGCGCCGGCTCGCGCCGAGCACCAGCTGGGTGGCGTTGACGCCCCGGGCGAAGTCGAGCAGCGCCGCCGGGATGTCGGTGCCGAGCACCTGGTGGTACGTGCCGCCGAGGCTCTCCACCAGGACGCGCTGCCGGGCGAGCTGCGCCGGGTCGGCGCCGGCCAGCCCGTCGCTGCGGGCGACGTGCACGGCGAGCAGGTCCGCGCCCTTGCTCCGGGCCGCGACCCGCGCGGCGCGGCGCACCAGCGTCGCGCCCTCCGGCCCGCCCGTGAGCGCCACCACCACCCGCTCGCGGGCCTCCCAGGTCTCGGAGATGCCCTGCTGGGCGCGGTAGGCGCCGAGCTGCTCGTCGACCTTGTCGGCCAGCCACAGCAGGGCCAGCTCTCGCAGGGCCGTGAGGTTGCCGATCCGGAAGTAGTTGCCGAGGGCCGCGTCGATCCGGTCGGGCCGGTAGATGTTGCCGTGGGCCATCCGGCGGCGCAGCGCCTCCGGGGTCATGTCGACCAGCTCGACCTGCTCGGCGGCGCGGACCACCGCGTCGGGCACCGTCTCCCGCTGGGTGGTGCCGGTGATGCGCGCGACGACGTCGTTGACCGATTCGAGGTGCTGGACGTTGACGGTCGACAGGACGGTGATGCCGGCGTCGAGGAGTTCCTGGACGTCCTGCCAGCGCTTCTCGTGACGCGAGCCGGGCACGTTGGTGTGGGCCAACTCGTCGACCACGGCAACCTCGGGCCGACGGGCCAGCACCGCGTCGAGGTCCATCTCGGTGAACGCGGCGCCTCGGTAGGTCACCACCCGACGCGGCAGCACCTCCAGGTCACCGACCATCGCGGCGGTCTGGGCGCGGCCGTGGGTCTCGACCAGGCCGACCACCACGTCGGTGCCGCGCTCGGCGCGCCGCCGGGCCTCCTCCAGCATCGCGTACGTCTTGCCGACGCCGGGCGCGGCCCCGAGGTAGATGCGCAGTTCTCCCCTGGGCACGCAGACATCCTCCCTGATCACCGGCACGGCCCGTCGTCGGAGCACGGACCACGGGTGGGGCGGGGCGACCTGGCGCCGCCCCACCCCGACGCTCACGCGACGGGCAGCGCCTCGTCGAGGGCGAGGTTGAGTGCGAGCACGTCGACGGCGGGGGCGCCCATGAAGCCGAGCGCCCGCCCACGGGTGTGCTCGGCGACGAGGCGCCGGACCGCCGCCGGGTCCGCGCCACGCTCCCGGGCCACCCGGGCCACCTGGATGTCGGCGTACGCCGGACTGATGTGCGGGTCGAGGCCGCTGCCGCTAGCGGTGACCGCGTCGGCGGGCACGGCGGGGGTCTCCGGGGCGTCGCCGCGGACCGGCACGATCAGGCCCCCGGCGGCCACGAGGTCCTCGCCGGGCCGGGCCAGCTCCACGGCCACCCCCTGGTACGTGGCGAGGAACGGGATGGCCGGCGCACTCTGGTTGACGCTGACGACCCGGATGACGGGGCCGGTCAGCCCGCCGGCGCGGAACACCGCCAACACCGCTCCCACGCCGTCGGCGGTGCAGTAGGGACGCCGGCCGTCGACGCCGTCGAGTTCACCGACGGCGCGGCTGCGGGCGCAGACCTGGCTGAGCAGGCTCCGGCTCGACTCGCGCGGGTCCGCGGCGAGCGTGTCGACCACGCTCTCCGGGCCGAGGTTGGACGCCGCCGTGAAGGTCGGGTCATAGCCGTCGCCGGCGGCCGACGGCCGGGACTGGAAGTACCGGGGCAGGGGTTCACCGTCGGCGTCGGTGAACGCCTGGCCGATCAGCGCGCTGCCGACCGTCCGGCCGTCGGCGGTGAGCAGGGACCCGTCCGCCCTGTCGCGCAGGCCGGGCAGCCGGCCGGCGCCGACCAGGGCGAGCGGGTAGGCCAGGCCGAGCAGCACCGTGAAGACCAGCAGCGCGCGCAGCGCGGCCACGTGTGCGGAGAGCCAGGTGGGCAGGCGCATCAGGAGACCCCCGGGACGAGTTGCAGGAGCATGTCGACGAGCTTGATGCCGAGGAACGGCACGACGATGCCGCCGAGGCCGTACACCAGCAGGTTGCGGCGCAGCAGCCGCGACGCCGACGCCGGCCGGTAGCGCACGCCGCGCAGGGCCAGCGGGATCAGGGCGACGATGACCACGGCGTTGAAGACGACGGCGGCGAGGATGGCCGATTCGGGGCTCGCCAGCCGCATGACGTTCAACGTGTCGAGGCCCGGGTGGATGCCGGCGAACATCGCGGGGATGATCGCGAAGTACTTCGCCACATCGTTGGCGATGGAGAACGTGGTCAGCGCACCCCGGGTGATCAGCAGTTGCTTGCCGATCTCCACGATCTCGATCAGCTTGGTCGGGTCGGAGTCGAGGTCGACCATGTTGCCGGCCTCCTTCGCGGCCGACGTGCCGGTGTTCATCGCGACGCCGACGTCGGCCTGGGCGAGGGCGGGGGCGTCGTTGGTGCCGTCCCCGGTCATCGCGACCAGCCGGCCGCCCTGCTGTTCGCGCCTGATCAGGGCGAGCTTGTCCTCGGGGGTGGCCTCGGCGAGGAAGTCGTCGACGCCCGCCTCGGCGGCGATCGCCGCGGCCGTACGCGGGTTGTCGCCGGTGACCATCACGGTGCGGATGCCCATCCGGCGCATCTCGTCGAACCGCTCCCGCATGCCGGCCTTGACCACGTCCTTGAGGTGGATCACCCCCAGGGCGCGGGCCGGCTCGCCGGTGACGTGCTCGGCGACCACCAGGGGTGTACCGCCTGCGCCGCTGATCTCGTCGACGATCCGCCCGAGCTGCGCGGTCGGGTCGCCACCGTACTCGCGGACCCACGCCGTGATGGCGGAGGCGGCGCCCTTGCGGACCCGCCGGGCCGGCCAGGACTCGCTCCCGTCGGGGTCGAGGTCGACGCCGCTCATCCGGGTCTGCGCGGTGAACGGCACGAACGTGGCGTGCGGGATCAGGCCCGGCTCGCGCTCCCGCAGCCCGAACTCCTCCTTGGCCAGTACGACCACCGAGCGGCCCTCGGGGGTCTCGTCGGCGAGGCTGGCCAACTGCGCCGCGTCGGCGACCAGGCTCGCGTCGACGCCGTCGACGGGCAGGAACCCGGCAGCCTGCCGGTTGCCGAGGGTGATGGTGCCGGTCTTGTCCAGCAGCAGGGTGTCGACGTCACCGGCGGCCTCCACGGCGCGGCCGCTCATGGCCAGGACGTTGCGCTGGACCAGGCGGTCCATGCCGGCGATGCCGATGGCCGACAGGAGCGCGCCGATGGTGGTGGGGATGAGGCAGACCAGCAGCGACACCAGCACCACGCCGGTCACGCCGGCGTCGGTGATCGCGCCGTTGTCGGGGGCCGCCGCCTGGTAGCCCTTGGCGAAGACGGCCAGCGGCTGGAGGGTGGCCACCACCAGCAGGAAGACGATGGTGAGCGCGGCGAGCAGGACATTCAGCGCGATCTCGTTCGGCGTCTTCTGCCGGTTGGCACCCTCGACCAGTGCGATCATCCGGTCGACGAAGCTCTCCCCCGGCCGCTGGGTGATCCGCACGACGATCCGGTCGGAGAGCACCCGGGTGCCGCCGGTGACCGCGCTGCGGTCGCCGCCGGACTCCCTGATCACCGGGGCGGACTCGCCGGTGATGGCCGACTCGTCGACGCTGGCGATGCCCTCCACCACGTCGCCGTCGCCCGGGATCAGCTGCCCGGCCTCCACCAGGACGATGTCGCCCTGCGCGAGTTCCGGGGCGGGCACCGCCTCGTCGCGGTAGGTGCCGGTCGCGACGCCCGGCGTCCAGCCGCGCAGGCGGGTGGCGACGGTGTCCTTCCTCGCGTGGCGCAGGCTGGCAGCCTGGGCCTTGCCGCGCCCCTCAGCCACGGCCTCGGCGAGGTTGGCGAAGATCACGGTCAGCCACAGCCAGGTCGTGACGGCGAACGCGAACGCCGACGGGTCGGCCAGCGCGAGGACGGTGGTGCAGGCCGCGCCGATCTCGACGATCAGCATCACGGGGTTGCGCCACAGGGTGCGCGGATCGAGCTTGCGCAGCGCGTCGGGCAGCGACCGCAGCAGCTGCCGTGCGTCCAGCAGGCCGCCACCCCGGCCGCCGCGTACGGCGGCGGTGCCCGCGTCGGCCCGGTCCTCGGCTGCCCGCGTAACGACGGTCATGGTCTCTTTCCTCATCGGGTCACAGCCCTTCGGCCAGCGGGCCGAGCGCGAGCGCGGGCAGGAAGGTCAGCGCCACGAGGATCACCGTGACGCCGGCGACCATCGCGACGAACAGGGGCCGGTCGGTCGGCAGGGTGCCCGCGGAGGCGGGCACGGGTCGCTGGCGGGCCAGCGAGCCGGCCAGGGCGAGCACGAAGATGATCGGCAGGAACCGGCCGAGCAGCATGCACAGGCCCAGCGTCGTGTTCCACCACGGCGTGCTCACCGTGATGCCGGCGAAGGCAGAGCCGTTGTTGTTGCTGGCGGAGGTGAACGCGTAGAGCACCTCGGTGAGGCCGTGCGGGCCGACGTTCAGCGCGGTCGCGTCGTTGCCGGTGGCGAAGGCGGTGGCGGTGCCGACCAGCACGAGGGTCGGGGTGACCAGGAAGTACAGGGAGGCGAACCGGATCTCGCGGGAGCCGATCTTCTTGCCCACGTACTCGGGGCTGCGGCCGACCATCAGCCCGGCCACGAACACCGTGATCACGGCGAGCACCAACATCCCGTACAGGCCGGCGCCGACCCCGCCCGGCGCGACCTCGCCGAGCATCATGTTGCCCAGCGTCATCATGCCGCCGAGCGCCGTGTACGAGTCGTGGAACGAGTTCACCGCCCCGGTCGAGGTGAGCGTCGTCGCGGCGGCGAAGGTGGCCGAGTTCGACACGTCGAAGCGGACCTCCTTGCCCTCCATGGCGGCGCCGACGGCCTGCGGGACGGTGCCGCCGGCGGCGAGCTCGAAGGCGTTGGTCAGCGTGACGCTCGCGATCGCGAGGACTGCCATGACCGCGACGATCGCGTTGCCCTGCCGGGTCTGGCCGACCATCCGGCCGAAGACGCGCGGCAGGCTGAACGGGATCAGCAGGATCAGGAAGATCTCGATCCAGTTCGTCCAGGGGGTCGGGTTCTCGAAGGGGTGCGCGCTGTTGGCGTTGTAGAAGCCGCCACCGTTGGTGCCGAGTTCCTTGATCACTTCCTGGCTGGCCACGGGTCCGCCGGTGACGGTCTGGGTGCCACCGGTCAGGGTGGCGACGTCGGTGCCGCCGGAGAGGTTCTGCACCACCCCGCCGGCCATCAGCGCCAGCGCCCCGAGGACCGCGACGGGCAGCAGGATCCGCAGCGTGATCCGGGTCAGGTCGACCCAGAAGTTGCCCAGCTCACCGGTGCGGCTGCGGGCGAGGCCGCGGACCAGGGCAACCGCCACGGCGATCCCGACGGCGGCGGAGACGAAGTTCTGCACCGCCAGGCCGGCCATCTGCACCAGGTGGCCCATCGTCGACTCGCCCGAGTACCACTGCCAGTTCGTGTTGGTCACGAACGACACCGCGGTGTTCCAGGCGCCGTGGGCGACGACCGGGTCGCGGCCGAGCGACAGCCACAGGTGGTCCTGCCACCGCTGGAACGCGTACAGGAACAGGATCGACACGGCGGAGAAGGCCAGTACGCCGCGGGCGTACACGCCCCAGGTCTGCTCGGCGGCCGGATCGACCCCGACCAGGCGGTAGATCCCGCGCTCGACGCGCGAGTGCCGGGTTCCGGCGACCGCCCGGTACACGTGGTCGCCGAACGGACGGTGGACGGCGGTCAGGGCCACCACCAGGGACAGGACGAAGAGGGCGCCGGCTGTCGTCGTGGACATCAGAAGCGCTCCGGGAACAGCAACGCGACCACCATGAACACACCCAGGCCCAGCGCCAGCACCAGGCCGACGGCATCGACGACGTTCACAGCTTCTCCACGCCCCTCACCACGAGGGCGAGTGCGGCGAACAGCCCCACCGTCACCAGGACGAACACCACGTCGGACACACTGACTCCTCTTACCGGAACCGCCTGTCACGACCGCCTTCCGGCCGTGCCGGGCAATCGAAACTCGGTGGCTCCGTGAGGGACAGAGGTCATCACGCGATCATGACGGCGGTGACGCGTTTCTTGACGCCTTCTTCACGCGACCGGGCTCCGGCGTGACGCCGCTCACCGGCGTCCTCCGACCGGGTCACAGCCCGACCGGCGCGGGCGGCAAGCGCGGCGCAGGCGGGCAGGCAGGCGCGGCGGGAGGGGCGGGAGGGGCGGGCTGTCAGTCGGCCAGCCAGCTCCGGATCTCGTCGCCGTGCTCGTCGAGCCCCGGCGGCGGCAGGTCGTAGCGTGGCGGGGTGGCGGTGAGGCCGATCGGGTTGCGGATGCCGGGCACACCGCCGGTGGTGACCACCGGGTCCAGCCCGAGTTCCCGCGCCAGGTCGACGCCTCCGGCGACCGTGTTGATCGGGGCGCACGCCACGCCCGCCGCGCGCAGGTCCCGGAACCACTCGTCGCGGGTCCGCTGGCGCAGTCGCGCGACCAGGAGGGGCCGCAGTGCCTCCCGGTTGACCGTGCGGTCCTGGTTGCGGGCGAACCGGGGGTCGTCGGGCAGTTCGGGCAGGCCGAGCACCTGGCACAGCTTGCGGAACTGGCCGTCGTTGCCGGCGATGACGACGAGGTCGCCGTCGGCGGTGGGCAGCGGTTCGTACGGGAACAGGCTCGGGTGCCCGTTGCCCATCCGGAACGGCGTCGCGCCGCCGGCGACGTGGCCGCTGGTCTGGTTGACCAGGCCGGACAGCGCGGAGGAGAGCAGGTCCACCTCGACGTGCTGGCCGGCGCCGGAGCGGTCGCGGTGGTGCAGGGCGGCGAGGATGCCGACGGCCGCGTGCAGGCCCGCGATCACGTCGAACACGGCGACCCCGGCCTTGTAGGGCGGGCCGTCCGGCTCGCCGGTGAGGCTCATCAGGCCGGAGGCGGCCTGGACCACCAGGTCGTAGCCGGGCAGGTTGGCACCGGCACCGCCGCCGAACCCGCTGATCGAGGCGTAGACGATCCGCGGGTTGACGGCGGCGACGCTGTCGTAGTCGAGGCCGAAGCGCCGCAGCCCGCCCGGCCGGAAGTTCTGGATCATGACGTCGGCGCGGCGGACGAGTCGCCGGGCGACGTCCAGGTCGTCGGGGTCGGCGAGGTCGAGGGCGACGGAGCGCTTGTTGCGGTTGACGCCGAGGTAGTAGGTGGAGGTCCCCTCCCGCACGGGCGGCAGCCAGGTCCGGGTGTCGTCCCCGCCGGGTCCTTCCACCTTGATCACCTCGGCGCCGAGGTCGGCGAGGAGCATGGTCGCGTACGGTCCGGCGAGGATGCGTGAGAAGTCGGCGACGAGGACGCCGCCGAGCGGCCCGGACCGTTGCTCTCCCATCGCCCGCGTACCCCTTCTCCGTCGACGCCACGGCCGGCGCGGCGGCGTGGCGGCGCCTGCCGGGTGCCGGCGTCCGGCGCGTCCGGACGGCAGGACCACGATGGCACAGCGGGCGCGACGGACGCCGGTCACCCCGACGTGCGGGCCGGGGCGGATGGCGGCGGCCCGCCGCCATCCGCCGAAACGGGGTCAGCCCTTGCGCCACTTCTGGTTGGCGGTGCCCGCGCAGTCCCAGAGCTGGAGCTTCGCGCCGTCGGCGCTGTTCCAGTCCCGGATGTCGACGCACCTGCCGGCCTGGAGGTTGACCAGGTCGCCGGCGGCGTTCAGGGTGAACCGCTGCGCGCCCGTGCCGTTGCACGTGTAGAGCTGGACGACCGCGCCGTTGCCGGTGGCGCCGCCGTCGACGTCCATGCACTTGTTGTTCTGGCTGCGCAGGGTGTCGCCGGTGAACGTCCACTTCTGCGCGTCGGTGCCGTTGCAGTTCCACATCTGCAACTGCGCGCGGTCGACGAAGTTCGCGTTCGGCACGTCGATGCACTTGTTGTTCCAGTTGCTCAGCACGGGCACCGCGCCGCCGGGGTTCCCCGGTCCGCTGCCGCCCGCGCCGAAGGGGCTCAGGATGAGTCCGGCCGCGCGGGGGTCGCCGTCGTGGACCAGGGACTCGAACGCGCCGACGTCGTCGAAGGCGAAGGCGTACGCCTTGCCGTCGGTCATGTTGGCATGGATGACGCGGGCGTAGTGGTTCGTCGGGTTGTTGCGGTAGAACTCGGCGGCGTTGGTGCTGGGCTGGGTGTCGATGGTGCCGAGCGTGCCCCGGTTCAGCGCGGCGCAGAGCGTCCGGGAGATCGGGCCGACGACCGGGTCGTTGGGTGCGGGCAGGTCGCCGTCGCAGCCCCAGACGCTCGCCGACGAGGGCCGGTTGAAGGAGGCGACCACCTGGCCGGCGCTGTTGGTGAAGGTCATGACGTTGCCCGAGGTCCGCCCGAAGTAGCGGGTGTTCGGCTGGTCGGCGAACGGCACCACGGTCAGCGTCTTGGTCGTGTACGCGTTCCACGCCGACGCGATGTAGGAGTCCAGGTAGGTGGCGCTGAACAGGCCGGCGCCGGCCGCCTTGCCGGGCGCGAGCACGCGCAGCACCGTCCCGTCGGAGCGGGTGTGGACCGTGTTGGCCCAGCCCGGCTGAGACCGGATGCCCTCGATGATCGCGTTGCGGCCGCCCGCGACGACGTCACCGGTGCGCTTGGTGACGCCGGTGGCACCGGTCACCGTGACCGCGTGCGGCACCGCGAACATGTCGACCTGTGAGCTGTTGAGCCAGAGTCCGGCGTCGTTGTAGGTGAACTCGCTCCAGTCGAACAGGATGTCGCGGTTGGCGTCGCCGGCCGCCCACGGCGCGGGTTGGACCAGGCCGTCCGGGGTGAGGAAGAACTTGAGCTTCTCGCCGAAGGAGAAGTAGACGCGGCCGGAGAACCCGCGCGGGAACCGGATGGTCGTGCTGCCGCCGTTGCCGGGGCCCGGGATCGAGGCGTCCGGCGCGGGCGACGGCGGGAGCTGCCCGCCCGACCACGGAACGAAGGTGCCGCCCTGGTTGACGTAGCCGAGGCGGCCGCTGGAGAGCTGCACGCCGATCACGTACAGGTGGACGGCCTCGCCCCGGCCGGTGCTGTTGGTGACCGTGACGGGCAACAGCGCTGGGCCGACGGCCTGGGCAGGGGACGCGGCGACGGTCACCGGGACGGCGGCGACCAGCGCGGACACGGCGGCGAGCAGCCTTCTTCGGAACTTCACGAACTCCTCCTCGGGGATGGTGGACAAGCGAAGAGAGCGCTCTCTCAGCGTCGGCCCGAAGCGGCGCCCCTGTCAATAGACGTACGCAAATGGTCGTCGCCGACGCCGCGCGGAACCCGGCCCTCCGTCGCGCCGCCGTCAGGTCACTTGACCCTGCCTCCGGAAGCAGGGTGTCGCGGCGGTGTACCAGTCCGTCCTCACCGGCAACCTGTATCCGCTGGCGCTGTGGAAACTGCGCCTGTTCGGCCTCGAGACCACGTCGACACGCGGATCGGGGCGTACGGAGGCGACGCGTGGGACCGCAGGGACCTGCCGAATCACGCCTTCGCCCGGGCGGAACGACACCTCGGCCGGCGCTTCCACGGCTCGCAGACGGTCGTCCGCCGCGGCGTCGAAGCGGCACACGCGGTCGGTGCCAGGGCTGTCGCGGTGGCCACCGGCACGACCAGCGCCGCCCGGCTGGCGGCCGCAGGGGCCGACGTCGTGCTGCCCGACCTCACCGACACCTCCGCCGTCCTGCACGCGATCACCGCCCCCGATCCGGCAGCCCTGGGTGGCGGGGCGGGAACCGCGCACTCCGGTGGCGTCGGCCGGCTCGACGTAGCGGGCCCGCCGGGACGACGCGCCCTCCGCGGCGACGTGCGGGCGCTCACCGACCGGCGGTGGAGAGGTCCTCGCCGCTGATCACGCAGCACCCGAACAGGTCGCCGAGGACGGCTCGTTGATGCTCCGTGAGCGGGTTCACGAACACCGCAACACCGACCGCCGCGGCCCGGCACGCCTGCGCGATCTCGCGCGCCCTGCCCGGGCTGAGCAGTGTCCGCCGCGAGAACGGCAGAGCCATCTTGGCCGCACCGCCACACGAGACACCCCGCCGCTGGACGTGCCGGCTCACCACCCGCCCGCCACGGGCCTGCACGGAGGCCGCCAGCACGTCGAGCTTCGCGCTGAACTCCTTGTCCTTCGCCGAGAACAGACCCACAAGCGCCACGTCGGCGCCCGCCAGCACGAAGGTCGGTGGCTCGGTCGGGTATCGCCGCACCGGGCCATGGTGTCAGGCGCCGCCGGGCACCGCTCATCGGCACGACCGCGTGCTGGGCCCGTCGCTCCCGCCGCCACGCGCGCGGATCGCGCATGAGCGAGTCGGGTGGTCACGCGCCGCCGTCGTCCTGCGCGAGCCACTGACGGACGGCCGAGAAGTCGGCTTCGGTAAGGCCGACGTACGGGTCGACGCGGTGCAGCAGGGACCGCGCCGGGTAGTGAGCCGCGACCCACCGTCGGTCAGTGTCGGTCGTCTCGTCGTCAAGCCACACGAAGGGGCGGCCAGCTGCCCACCGGGCCAGAGGCACGGTCTTCCAGTGCAGGCCACACGTCGAATCGTCGTCGCCCTCCGGCCATTCGACCACGGGCAGGTCGGGCAGCCCGAGCAGTGGCGAGACGGTCTCGTTCGCTTCCGCCATCCACGTCGTCGCCCAGACCAACTGGCAGCCCAGGACTCGCAGCCGGCGACCATCGTTCGGATCGAGCCGATCGAGCAGGGGGCTACCGGGACCATCCAGCGGCGGCGTGACCGCACCGCCCCGGGGACGCCTGCGGTCAACCGGCCGGGCCCTGAACGGGATCAGCGTTCCGTCCACGTCGAGGAAGATCAAGGGACAGCTGGCAGGACCGGGCATCACGGATCGCACCGTATCGTGGGCAGATCCGAGCTGGGCGGGTGCCTGCCGACTACGTCGACCGTGGCGGGGATGGATGACAGACGACTGGTGGCACCGCTCCGCTGATCAGCTCGCGGTCTGCTCGCGCAGCGCCCTGGTGGAACTGACAGCGGTGCTGCCGGCAACCGGCAGATTCGTTGTCGCCCGTCTCGACGCGACGAGGATGAGCGATGCGGACCACGCCTTCTACGAAATCTCGGACGCGCTGCTCTTTCCTAGCTACTTCGGCTGGAACTGGGCAGCGTTGTCCGAATGCCTCCGCGATCTGAACTGGTTGCCTGCGGACGGTTATCTGATCGTCGTCGACAACGCTCCCCGGTTGCTATCGGGCGGTGCCGGGGATCGGCACACCCTGTTCCAGATCCTCTCTCAGACCGTCCACTACTGGGCCAGCCCGCTCGGCCGGCCCAACGGCAAGGGAGTCCCGTTCAAGGTGCTGCTGCTGTGTGACCTCGACGAGGAGGCAGCACTGCTGCGGCAGGAGATCGCTTCGGCGGTCCACAACGTGCGGTAATCGTCGAGGCCCGCAACCGCCGCCCGGGAGGTCGGGATCGATGTGCGCCGGTCGAAAAAGCGACCAGCGCTCTTGGCGGTATCAAGCGATGAACCATCACCGCAATCTTCTCGGCACGAAGGTACGCCGGGGAACGGTCGAGTCGAGTCACCCGAAGTCGACACCTTCGGAGCCGCCGAAGAGGTCTCGGAGCAGGTAGCGCTGGCCAGAGGGTTGCTGGTGGGATGTTCAAGGTCCTCTGCACGCGGGGGGGGTGCCAGGAATCAGCTGATAGCGAGATTTCGGCCCACCCATTGGTTCACCTGGCGACGGCCACGCAGTCGGACCACCGCAACCTCCTCGTCGCGCTGGTCAAGCAGCGCGGCGACCCGCTTGCCCGGGCCGCCGTACGTACGCCACGCCCATCGGATGACATGCTCGGGATCGGTGAACACCGTGCGAAGCGCTGGCTCGACGTTGCCGTTCCACAGATGCTCGCGTCGAACCCTACGGGCGACTGTACGCACGATGACCTGCCGCATCACCAGGCGGCGCGGATGGTCGAGCCAGAGGACCAGGTCGGCCTTGCTCTGGAGGATGTCCCCGAGTTTGGCGGTGTATTGCCACTCGGTCACCCACCGCGGCTGTGCCGCGAACTGTTCGACCTCGTGCCTGAACGTCGGGCGCGGCACCCAGTTCTCTCCGTGATGCAACGCGTCGAGCTCAACCCGGGGAAGCTGCCAGGACTGGGCGACCAGCGTGGCCAGGCTCGTCTTGCCCGCGCCGGATGTGCCTGCGACCAGGACGCGGCGCGGTCTCCAGGGCAGCGGGTCGTTCCAGCGCAGCAGCGGCGCGCGCACACAGTAGAACAGCCGCCGCGGGAGCTGGTCTTGTCGGCTGCACCGCACTCGTAGTCCGACCAACTCACCCGTCAGAGCAGGTCTCGGCCTGGTCCCACCGGCTGCATGACGGCCCGCCGCCTGTCGTCACACGCGATCGGCGGCAGGAGCGGACGTCCGCGCACTACTCGTTGACGAGCTGCTCTCGAAGAATGTCCGCGTGCCCACAGTGCTGGGCGAGCTCGCGCAGCACGTGGAGATACACCCACCGCAGCGGAAGCGGGCCCCGCCGGTGCCCGTGCAGGATGTCGTCCAGACCCAGGGATGACGTCGCTTGGCGTGACGCTTCACAGGCTTCGCGGTGCGCGCGCTGGACGGTGGCGATCGTGTCGTCGTCATCGAGGATGAACGACTCCTCCGACGACGCGGGGATGCCGATCTCCGCGCGCGACCGGCACGTGACGGCCTCGTCGAACCAGACCTTCTCGACGAAGGTCGCGTGCTTCACAAGACCCAGCAGCGTGGTCCGGGAGGCCACCAACGATCGGCGCGCCTGTTCCTCCGTCAGCCCGTCCAGGCAGCCGTTGAGCGCGCCGCGGTGCTCGTCGAGGAACGCCTCGAACTGGGCACGGGCTGGCTGTGCCACGACCTCATCGGCAAAGGTAGGCGGGTAGGAAGCCATGGACTTAGCATTCCAGACCGTCGCCCCGGAGCAACCAGCGGACATCGGCACGAGCGATCGGGTGGAGATCGGCGGGCGATTGGAGCTGGCGCGCTGAGCACAGCAGGCGTCACACGTCACCACCAGAGCCACTGGGCGCCGTGTCGGTGCTGCTGGATGGTCGGGATGGTGTCGACGATCCCGTCTCCGCGATGTTCCTTCGCGGCGTTACGGCAGACGGCCCTCGCGGCCTGACGCTGCCTGCTGGTCCAGACGGCGTTGATGAACCAGCGCGGCGGGCCTCCACCACCGACCAGCCAGCGCAGGCCGGTTCGCGGGTGATGCGGACCGTCTTTGTCCGTACGAGACATGGTTGCCCCCTCTCTCGGGGCCGCGGACGCGGCCACCTAGCGGGGGTGGAACGCGGCGCTGATCCTTGTGAGTGGGTCGACAACCATGACCGCAGGATAGGTCCGTTGCATTCGCGGCGCCGCGACAGGAGTTCGACGAGACGGTGGGCACCAGCGGCAGATGAGTGCGCGCGTCGCCGCACGACTGAACCAAGCGCCGAACCTCGATCCGGGCCCCGGGCGCTTCGTCGCTGCGGACAGTGCGCTTGGTCGCCTCGATACGATCAACGCGGTCGTCTGCCGCTTGCGCTGGCCCGCGCCATTCTCGGATCCCGGACATGCACTCCATCGCGTCCGACGTCGGCTTGATCAGGTTGTCGAGGTCCCACGCTTCGTTGGCGTTGCGCGCTTCAGGCGTACGAAACTCGACGAGAACCGAAGAACGCTCCGCCCACGGACCCAGGCCGGTCTCCGTGAAAGCCTCGCGGACAGCGGCCTTCCCCGCAGGCTCGGCTGCCGACGAGTAGCTCGCTGACTGGCCCACCACCTCCACGATGACGAGCGTCTCGAACCTCATGACAGACCATGATGGCCACCGCGGCCTCTGCAACGGAAGACTCCCGCCCTCGTCGCGGCAGATGAGCGTCCATGATCATGGTGCCGATTACGGCGAGTTCGAGGGCTTGGCCTTCTGCGGGTAGATCGTCTCGTGACGGGCCAGCATGGCGACGAACTCGGCGACCTTGCGCTCGCGGGTCTGCGCCCGTTTGACGGCATCGACGCGGTGGAGAGCCCGCAGGCATAGCTCCGTCATGCATTCGACCGGCGGCCATCGCCGATTCCACGCCCCACTTGGTGGAGACCTGTTCGGGTGCCTCTACTTGGTCTGCCGAATCGAAGGCTCAGCTCAGGGCGGCGTGGGTGTCGGTGAGGAAGCGGTCGCGGTCGTCGCCATGGGCGATCGCCGCGTTGTAGATGGCGTTGATTGCAGCAGCCAGCGGATCGTCGTTCGCCAGGGCAATCAGGGCGGGGAACGCAGCGGCCTGCTGGAGTGCCCCTGCGACGGTGCGGGTGCCGATCCCTGGCGTGTCCAGGCGGAGGGTGACGGTGGTGTGCGGAACCTCGGGATCGGACATGAGCCGGTTGAACGCGGCATTGCCGCTCTGCTCGGTGAAGGATCGGGGCAGTGGACGGTCGGCCTCGGCCGCGACGAGCGCGTCGGCGATCCACCCGATCTGCTCCAGCCCGGCCACTCGCATCGCATGGCGGGCCGCCCAGCATGCTGCCTCCCGCTGGCGGGTGGCGGGCAGCGCATCGATGCGGTCGAGCAGCCGGCGGTCGATCCGGGCCAGCGACCGCGCCTGGCCGAAGAGTCCGCGGACACGATCCGACGGCAGAGCGCCTCCCCACCGCTCGGCGTCGCGCTCGGCCTGCAGACGGCGGTACTTCTCGGCCAGCACGGTTGCCTCGGCGGCCTGCCCACGCAACGTCTGGATCCACGGATACGACCCGGCGGCGTCGAGCAGATGGTCCCAGATCAGGCTGAGGGCGAAGGCGTGCCGGCCCAACACTCCCTCGTGCCTCAGCGTGAAGCCGTCAGAACCGGACATCACCCGTACGGCAGTCGGCTCGTCATCCGGCAGCGTCGCCAGCGGATGAGGGAAGATCGGTTCAACGGCGGTGGCCCACGACCAGGTGAAGGTCTCGTCGTCGACCCGCTCCAGCCGGACCTCCAGGTCGCCGACGGGCAGCACCCCGGCCGGGACCTCGACCGGCGCGGGCCGATGACGGACCACCGCCACGCGGGACAGGCCGGCATCGTCCTCGTGGGGGTAACCTGCTGGCAACAGCGGCAGGATGCCCGGACGGGCGGACGGGCGAGGTACCAGCGACAGCATCGCCCACTCCGCGGCCTTCGCCGGCTTCTGCTCCCAGCCGCGACCTTTGGGGTCGGCCAGCACGGTGCGCCACGGCGCCTCCTCGGAAACTCCCCAGACGTGCAACTCGTGCCGCTCGGGCGGGTCGCCGTCGGTGCGTACCGTCTCGTGCAGTCGGTCGCGTGCGTGCACCCGCACCCTGACAAGCCCACGCGGGACGGCGACGTCGGTAAGAGCGTCCGCAGTGCCACCCATCAAGCCGATGACCGACAACCGACCGCTGGGACTCCAGAGGGTCACCTCACTGATCGCGTCCCAGCCGACGTCGGCCTCCGCCGCAGGCCCGGACAACACACGAACGCGTGCCTCGATCCACCCGGTGTGAATACCGCAGAAACCGGTGAACTGACTCGGTCCGCCGACGTGTAGCAGGTCGTCGCCGAGGATGTAGATCCCCATGCCGGACACACCCGGCGCTGTGGACACCTCGTACTGGCAATGGCTGACCGACAGCCGCGCCCAGTCGGTCATGAACGCCGAAGGTCGATGATCCGCGCTGGGGGCGTCATTCACTCCCGGATCCTACGGCCGCCGTCATCGGACCAATGACCCAAGGGATCGACGAAAGCTCCTGCCGACGTTGTCCGACCACGCGGCCGGCCGCCCGGAGAGGACGGATCGCCGCCGTCACACAACGTAAAGGACGATCTGCGGCAGCTCCGGATGCCTGGTCGAGGCGGGTCGGTGTTCAGCCGTACTGGCCTGCGAACAGCAGGTCACGTGCGGGGATGGTTGGTGATGCCGTCCAGGATCGTGACCAGGGTGTGGTGGAAGGTTTCCTCGGCGTCGAGGTGGGCGCCGTCGACGACGAGCCGGGCGACGGTGGGGTAGCGGCCTGTTTCGAGCATGCGTGTCAGGTAGGGCCCGAGGGCGGCCTGCCAGGCGGGCACGTCGGTGCCGGTGGAACGGGCGGTACGTCGCTCGGTGATCTCCCTGCGGAGCGCTCCGACGACGAACGCGTTGAGGGCGTCCACAGCCCGCTGTAGATCGTCGATACCGCGTACGCCGGGGGCCTGGCTGAGCGCCGCCGCGGTCGCTTCGCCCACGGCGAGCGCGTGAGGTCCTAGGTGTGGCCTTGCGCCGAGCAGGTCGGCGAACCACTCGTGGTCGAGGGCGGCTTCGCGAGTCGCGTGGGCGAGGGCCAGCACCGTGGCGCGCCACTCGGAGTGCTGGTCGGCCTCGGCGATCTGGGCGTACACGGTGTCGACCATCAGATCGAGCAGTTCGGACCTGTTGATCACGTAGTCGTAGAGCCGCATCGGACCGACGCCGAGCTCCTTGGCGATCTTGCGTACCGAGAGCCCGTCTAGGCCGTGTGCGTCGGCGAGCCGGACAGCCGTGGCGGCGATCCTCGCGCGGCTCAGCGCCACCGGCGCCGCCCGGGGCTGGGGCTCGGGCCGTTCCCAGATGGGCAAGGGTGCGTTACCGTACGGCGTATCCACAAGATACAGCGTACGGTAACGGAGATGATGATGCGAATCGCGATCGCCGGCGGTGGCCTCGGCGGCCTGGCCCTGGCCCGGATCCTGCACCGGCACGGCATCGGCGCGGTGGTGTACGAACGCGAGGCAAGCCGATCCGCGCGATCGCAGGGCGGCTCGCTCGACCTGCACCCGGAGTCCGGGCAACAGGCCCTGGCCGCGGCGGGTCTCGCCGGCCGGTTCCGGTCCGAGGCCCGGCCGGAGGGCGAGGAACATCGCATCCTCGATCCGGCCGGACGCACCCTCGTGCACCACAGGCCGCAACCCGGCGCATTCTCCGGACGCCCGGAGATCGACCGCAGCGCACTGCGTGATCTTCTGCTCGATTCGCTGCCCGCCGACACTGTCAGGTGGCAGCACCGGCTCGTCGCGGCGACGCCACGACCCGACGGAGGCTTCGGGCTGACGTTCGACGGCGGCCACCGCGCCGACTGCGACGTGCTCATCGGCGCGGACGGCGCACGCTCGGTCGTCCGGTCGCTGCTGACCGACGCGACGCTGTCCCCCGTGGCCACCTTGGTAGAGCTGAGCGTCAGCGACGCCGACCGGCGCCACCCGGACCTCGCCGAGCTGGTCGGCCCCGGAAACCTCTGGTGCATCGGCGTGAACCAGATCCTGGCAGCGCAACGCCTCGGCGACGGCAGCATCCGAGTCGGCATCTCCCTACGCGCGGACGACCGCCACCTGGACACCTACCGCAGCAAGCGCGCTCTGCTGGACATCTTCGATGGCTGGGACCCCAGCCTCACCGCACTCATCGAAGCCGGCGACGGCCCGCCGACCCCACGCAGGATCGAGGCGATGCCCACCGGCACACGCTGGGCCCACCAACCGGGCATCACCCTCATCGGTGACGCCGCGCACCTCATGCCGCCGGTCGGCGAGGGCGCCAACCAGGCCATGCTCGACGCCGCCGAACTCGCCGCCGAACTCGCCGCCAACCCCGCCGACCCCAATTCGGCGATCCGGACGTACGAGGAGGCGATGTTCACCAGGATCCACCCGATCGCCGAAATGTCCGCACGGGTCCAGGCCATGATGCTCTCCCCCACCGCAGCCGAGGACATCATCCGCTTCTTCGCGCCGCGGCCCACCGAGCCGGCACCCGCAGATTGACGACGCGCGACGCAGCGCGGCCTCGCCCTTGTGGACGCTCCTGCCCCGGTGGATCGGATGTCCGGTCGTCGGCAGATCCGCGTGCTGGGCGCCGCCGGCCGACTCGCAGCGTTGGGGGGTGCCCTCCGGGGTCGCGGTAAGTACGCCGGCGTTGGCCATGAGGAACATCAGCATGTCCTCGGTGACGAAGTCGGCGCGCAGCTCTGAGCCAGTGAACATCACCGTCTTCGGCACCACCGGCCGGTTCGCGGACACTCAGTCGAGACAGAACTCGTTGCCCTCGACGTCCTGCATCACGAGGCACGACTCGTTGACGCCATCGGCACGCAGCAGCCGCACGCGTGCCGCGCCGAGCGCGATCAGGCGTGCGCATTCGGCCTCAAGTGCGGCCAGGCGCTCCTCGCCCACGAGACCGGTACCGACCCGCACGTCAAGATGCACCCGGTTCTTGACGACCTTGCCTTCGGGAACGCGCTGGAAGTACAGTCGCGGGCCCACGCCCGAGGGATCGACGCAGGCGAACGCCGAACCCTGACGCTCGGGCGGCAGCGCGCGGTCGAAGTCGCCCCAGGTGGCGAACCCCTCCGGTGGCGGCGGTACGACGTACCCCAACACCTCGCACCAGAAACGAGCGACGCGCTCAGGTTGCGCGCAGTCGAAGGTGACCTGGAACTGCTTGACCGACGCCATCGCTCCACCATAGAGCCCGGGCCTCGCGTCGTCTCCCACGGGCCCGCCCCCGGCCAGGTCGTGGCGCATGCGGCCGGCTCCTGAGCATGAGTGGGACCTCGGCCCGTGGACGATCGACGAGGTTTAGCCCCGCCGTCGGGCACCGGCACGTGGACCGGGCGAACTCGCCTCCCTCGGCGGGATCGTGGCTGGTCACGCCCGTCCGAGCGCGTACCGCGAACGGGTGGCGGGACGACGACAGTAGGGTGGCGGCGTGACCTTGACTCCTGCCACCGCCCCGTCCGCCCCCGGCAACACGTTGCTCGCCGAGACCGAGCGGGTGACGGCCGCCGAGCCGCTCGACGCCGCGTACCTCGAAGGACTGTGCCGTGAGATCGACGGCCGGATCGTGCGCGGGGACGTGATGATCGGGATCCTGCCGATCCGCGCGTACGAGGTGCTGCTGCGCGGCTACCTGACCGCGGCGCGGGCCGGCCGCACCGACGTGTGGGTGCCCCTGGGACGCCGGCTGCTCGACCTGCCGGTCACGCAGCCGCCGGCGTGGCCGTCCCCGCACCCGTTCCCCACCAGCGGGAACGACGTCCTGGACGCGGCCCTGCGCTGCTTCGCCGAGGCCGCCCGGCACGGCAACCGCCAGGGCGCGTACCTGTTCGCGGCCGTCGGCCGGGAGGCCGTGGACCGGGTCGGGCGGTACGCGCTGACGCTGCTGGAGCCGCTGCGCGCCGACGACCCGACCGGGGAGGCACGCTACTGGTCCGGCATCGTGCACTACCTGCTGGGCGAGGGCGAGGCCGCGGTCGCGTACCACCAGCAGGCCGCCGGGGCCGGCAGCGCCGACGCGATGTTCGAGCTGCACGTCCTGTACGACACCGGGGACATGGTGCCGCGCGACGAGGCGGTGGCGCGGCAGTGGCTGCTGCGCGCGGCCGACCGGGACCACCCCCGCGCCCTGTACAACGTCGCGGCCGGGCACGCCAGCGGGCGGGGCTTCCCCCGGGACGAGGCCGTCGCCGCAAGCTGGTACGAGCGGGCGGCGAACGCCGGGAATCCCCGCGCCGCGGCCACCCTCGGGGTGATGTACCTGCTCGGCTCCGGCCTGCCCACCGACCCGGCCCGCGCCGCCGAGTGGCTCGACCGGGCCGAGGGGCAGGGCTTCGACGTCGACGGCTGGCTGGACCAGCTCGGCATGCGCCGACCCTCCTGACCCGGGGCGCCCCGGCCGCCCGTTCCCGCGCCGTTGGCCCCCGGCCGTCACACCTGGTCGGCACCGCCCCAGGCGGCCTGCACGAGGGCCGGCAGCACCTGGGCGGCCGGGCCGCGCAGGTTCACGTCGGACACGGCGTCCAGGGGTGTCTCCTGCGGGTTGACCTGCAGCACCGTGGCGCCGAGGCGGGCAGCCACCTGGGGAATCTCGGCGGCGGGATACACCAGGCCCGAGGTGCCCACGGTCACCAGCAGGTCGCAGTCGGAGGCCGCCTCGACGGCGGCCTCCAACGCCGCGGCCGGCAACGCCTCACCGAACCACACCACCCCGGGGCGGACGGGGCCCGCGCAGCTCGCGCATCGGGGCGGGGCCACGCGCCGGCCGTCGCCCGGCTCCGCCGGCGGCTCGTCGGGCACCGGCGCCGGGCGGGCGCAGGCCGCGCAGCGCGGCGCGAAGAGGCTGCCGTGCAGGTGGATCGGCGCGACCGAGCCGGCGCGCTCGTGCAGGTCGTCGACGTTCTGCGTGACGACGACCGTGCCGGGGACGCGTGCCTCGATCGCGGCCACGGCCACGTGACCCGCGTTCGGGCGCGCCCGCCGCACGGCGTCGCGTCGCCACTCGTACCAGCCCCAGACCAGCGCGGGATCGTCGCGGAACGCCTCCGGCGTGGCGAGCCGCTGCGCGTCGAAGCTTCGCCACAGGCCGGTGAGGGCGTCGCGGAAGGTCGGCACACCGCTCTCCGCGGAGACACCCGCGCCGGTGAAGATCACGACGCGCCGGGCCTGCGCCAACAGCGCCGCGGCCTCCCGCACCGACCGCTCCCCCATCTGGCCTGCTCCCTTCGACCCGGACCCGCCGGGCAAGACTAGGCCAGATCCGGCCGTACTCGTGCAACACCGTCAGCCGCTCAAGGACCTGGCACCGTCGGCCACGCCGCCCATGTCCGTCGACGCTAGCCCAGCCCCCCGACCCCACCCGTACCCTGAGCTGGGCGCGGATGGCGTTGACGGCGGCGAAGTCGAACGGCGTGGGCGTGTCCGGCGGTGGCAGGGGCGGCCGCCGGAGAGCGCCCGGCCGGGGTGCCGCCACGTCCTCCAGGATCAGGTGGGTGAGCCGGTGCGGGGCGGCTTCGGCGAGCAGGATCGCCACGGCTCCACCCATGGAGTGCCCGATCACCACGCACCGCTCGACGTCGACGGCGTCGAGGAACCCGACGAGGTCGTCGCGCATCGCCTCGAACGCGTACCGGCCGGGGTGGTCGCTGCGGCCGTGGCCGCGCAGGTCCAGCGCGTACACGCGGTGCCTGACGGCGAGCGCGGCCAGCACGGTGTGCCAGTCGCGTTCGTCCTCGCCGAGGCCGTGCAGCAGCACCATGGGTGGGTTGGTCGGGTCGCCGGCGACCCGGTAGGCCAGGGCCACTCCGTCGACCGTGACGGCCCGCAACGCCCCGACGTTCGACTCGGTCACGCGCCACACCGTCTCGCCGGGGCGACGGGTCGTCGCCCCGACCGCTGGTGGCCTGCGTCGGGCCTGGGCGCCGAGGACGGCACGGCCTTATTCGATAATGCGCACTTGGCCGGCGTACGCCGGTTCCCTTTTCCCGGCACGCGGGCCGGCCGGCGTCGAGGGCGGACCGGTCCACCTGCCCATTTTCTCCAGGCTGCCGGCGAAATCGCCGGAACGGGAACCAAAAATGGGAATCCCACGACACCGGACGAAGGCTGGTGTGATCGCGTGTCGCCCGATAAGAATGGTCCAGGCGCTCCAGCGGAAAGGCGTGTCGTCCATGATTGCACCGAAGGTCGTGTCCCGGGACGAGTGGGTCGACGCCCGCAAGGAACTGCTCGACCACGAGAAGGAGCTCACCCGCCTGCGGGACAGGGCCACCGCAATGCGGCGCGAACTGCCGGCGGTCGCCATCGAGAAGGACTACTCCTTCACCGGACCCGCGGGCACCGTCGGGCTGGCGGACATGTTCGAGGGTCGACGACAGTTGATCGTCTACCATTTCATGTTCGACCCGGAATGGACCGAGGGGTGCCCGGCCTGCTCCCTGCTGGTCGACAACTTCGGGCACCTCGCGCATCTGCACGCCAGCGACACGACCCTCGCCGTGGTCTCCCGCGCGCCGTTCCCGTCCCTCGCGTCCTTCAAGAACCGGATGGGCTGGCGCTTTCCCTGGTACTCCTCCCACGGCAGCGACTTCAACTACGACTTCCACGTCACCATGGACCCGGCCGTCGCGCCCGTGGAATACAACTACAAGGACGCCGAGACCCTGGCGGCGGAGGGCCTCACCCACCACCTGCAGGGCGAATCGCACGGCCTGAGCGTCTTCGTCCGCGACGGCGACCGGATCCTGCACACCTACTCCGTGTACGGCCGCGGCCTCGACCCGCTGCTGAACACGTACAACTACCTGGACCTCACCCCGCTGGGCCGGCAGCGCTACGTCAACGAGTTCCCCCTGCACGACACCTACGGCACGGACGCGACCGACAGCCACTGCGACTGCCACTGACCTCCGCCCGGCGGCCCGCGGCGGCGCTCACCCGGGAACGCAGTTGTTGCTCTTGCGTCTGACCGTGTACTCGGTGTCGTCGTGGGTGATGCCCGACGGCACGCCGTCGAAGTATGCCTCGACCTTCTCCCAGCCCCGGCGCTGCTCGTAGTGCAGGTGCGGAGCCCCGGAGTTGCCGGTGCTGCCCAGACGCCCGATCTGCTCACCCTGGGCGACCCGCTGGCCGACCCGGACCAGCGGCGGTTCGAGCAGGTGGAGATACTGCGTCTCCCACTTGCCGCCGTGGTCGATCTTCACCCAGTAGCCGCCGCCGCGGCCACGCGGCCCGTCCGGGTTGTCGGGCGTACGGCCACCCAGCGACCCGTTGATCCCCGCCACGGTGACCTCCCCGGCGTACGACGCGAGCACCGGGCGTCCCCACGCCTCGCCCTCGGTGGGGAACAGGTCGACGTCGTAGTCGTCGTGACCGGGGTAGGTGCCCAACTGCCACGTCTCGCCGCACGCGACGGGAAGCTGGAAGAGCGGGCGCGGGCCCGCCGGCCGCACCAGCGGCACGACCACCGCGACGACGAAGACGGCGGCGGCGAGGAGCACCACGACGGCACCGGAAGCGAGCACGACCCGGATGCGGCGGCTGCGCCTGCGACGATGGGTGCGGGGACTGGTGGGGTGGCCGGTCGTCACCGGCCCGAGCATGGCAGACGCCGGCAAGGCACCCAGCACCGGCGGTCGGCGGCACCCGCGGGGTCGTCGGCGGGGACGCTTCTCGACCCGCGCCGCCCCACGCGCCGGCTTCGGCGATCCCACGTTGCGCCCGCCCGCCTGTTGGGAGAGTGGTCGGGTGGCGATGAGCGCGTCGGGGGCCGGGCGGATCCACGCCGCGGTGGCCGGGCGGATCCAGTTCGGCCCGGGCGGGGTGACGCGCCTGGAGCTGTTCCTCGATCTGGTCTTCGTCTACGCGTTCTTCAACGTCACCGCGCTGATGTCGGCGAACTTCCACCCCGTCGGGCTGTTCCAGGGCTTCCTCGTGGTCGCGCTGCTGTGGCGGTGCTGGGCGTCGTACGCCTGGTTCGGAAACACGGTGCGCTTCGACCGGGGCGCCATGCCGTTGGTCGTCTTCGCGGCGGCGGCCGGCATCTTCGTGGTCGGTGTCGCCCTGCCGGTGGCGTTCGTGGACCGGCCGGGTGGCCTGTGGGGCCCCCTCGTCTTCGCCGTCGCATTCGTCCTGGTGCGCCTCGGGCCGTTGGCGGTCACCACCCTCGCCGGACTGAACACCGGTGACCGGCCCCTGTTCGGGCTCCGCGCGTGGTTGCCGCTGTGCGTCACCACGCTGCTGCTGCTGGCTGCCGCGTCCCTGCCGGCGCTGCTGCCGACCTGGCCGCCGGTGCACCTCGCGCAGGTGGTGCTGTTCACCGCGGCCACCGGCGTCGACTACGCCGGCCTGGCGGCGCTGGGCACGGGCGACTGGCAGCTCGGGTCCGTCAGCCACTGGGCGGAACGGCACAGCCTGATCGTGCTCGTCGCCCTGGGCGAGACGATCATCTCGATCGGCACCAGTAAAGGGCTGGTCGGCGACCCACCGATCATCTGGCCGGTGATCGCCGGTTCGGCCCTCGGCGTCGTGGTGGTGCTCGTGCTGTGGTGGACCTACTTCGACCTCGCCAGGTTCGCCGCCGAGCAGTCGCTGCGACGTCTGCCCTGCGGCGTCACGTCGCTGGTGGGCCGCGACGCCTACGCGCTGCTGCACCTGCCGATGGTCGGCGGCCTCATCCTGCTCGCCCTCGGCCTCAAACACGCCCTGGGCGCGACGAACATGAACACCGCCGACCCGTGGAGCACGGGCGGCGCGCTCGCCCTGCACGGCGGGGCGCTGCTCTACCTGCTCGGGCTGCTGGCCTTCGAGAGGCGCGGCTTCGGCCTGCTGGGGCGCAGCGTGGCACTCGGCATCGTGCTGCTCCTCGCCACCGCACCGGTGGTCCTCAACGTGCCGGCGCTCGGATCGCTGGCGATACTCGTCGCCTGCCTGGGCACCGTCGTGGCCGCCGACCGTACCGTCTTCGGCCACCGGCACCGCCGGCTGCACGACGCGGTCGCCGGCACGGTGGAGCGGGTGACGGTGGTCCGCCCGCACCAGCTCTTCCTCGACCTGATCGTCGTGTACGCGTTCATCCAGATCACCGTCCTGGTGAACCGCCAGCCGTCCCCGGCGGGAGTGGCGCAGGGTCTCGGCGCCCTGGTCCTGCTGTGGTGGTCGTGGTGCCTGTACGCCTGGTTGGAGAGCGTGGTGCCCCGCGTCACCACCCTGGTGCGGGTGACGGTGCTGGCGGCGGGCGCGTTGACCTTCGTGCTCGGCACCGCCATCCCGCAGGCCTTCAGCCACGTGCCCGGCGGGCTACCCGGTCCGCTGATCGTGATGGCCTGCTACGTGGCGGTCCGGGTGCTGCACCTCGCCTCGTTCTGGTGGATCGCGCGACCCGACCCGGCGCTGCGGGCCCAGGCGGCCCGGGCTGCCCTGCCCACCGCGGCGGCGCTGACGCTCCTGGTGGGCGCGACGCTGACCTTTCCTTCGACCGGGGAGGCCATCTCGCCGGTCAGCGCGGCGTGCTGGACGGCCGCGCTGGTGCTGGACCTGGGGGGCGGCTACCTGACCGGTGCCCGCAACTGGCGGATCCGCTCGCTCGAGTACTGGACGCACCGGTACAACCTGATCGTGCTCGTCGCCTTCGGGGAGGGCTTCATCTCCACCGGCATCGCGCTGGCCGACACGTCGATCTCAGTGGCGGCCCTGTTCACCGTCGCGTTGATCGTCACCCTGCTCGCCGCCCTGTGGTGGACGTACGTCGGCACCGACCGCGTCCTCGACCGGCGGCTGTCGCAGGTGTCGACCAGCCCGCGCGGGGCGGCCCTGGCCCGCGACGCCTACACCTACCTGCACCTGCTGATCGTCGCCGGGCTGATCCTGGTCGCCCTCGGCCTGACGACGACGCTGGCGCAGGTGGCGCAGCGGCCGGCCACGCCGTTGCAGTCGCTGGGACACGCCGCCCTCCACGGCGGCGTGGTCCTCTTCCTCGCCGGCGACCAGCTGATCTGGCGACGCGCGGTGGGCCGGTTCTGCCGGCGACGGGTGCTCGGGTTGCTGGTGGTGGCGCTCGCCGCTCCGGCGACCGCCGCGCTACCCAGCCTCGCGACGCTGGTGCTGCTCGCGGCGGTCGGCGTCACGGTCGCCACCACCACCTCGCTGCGCGCCGCCACGCCACCCGACGGTCGCTGAGCACCAGGCAGTTCCCGGGGTGCCCCTTGTCGTGCCCGCGACCACCCGACCGACACAATGAGCGGCGTGCGGAGATCGACACGACGGCTGCTCGGCGAACTGGACGCGCTGGCCCACCGGGAGCGGATGTCGACGCTCGCGCGCCGGGCCCGCCAGCTCGCCGCCACGGGCGAGCTGCCGGAGATCCTGGCGGACCTGCGCGGCGGGGAGTCGTACCACCGGTTCCTGGCCGTCACCGCCGCCGAGATCGTCGGCGACCGCGCGGCGGCGCGGGCGGCGCTGAGCGACCCGCACGGCACGATCCGGGCGGTCGCGGTCAAGGTGGGCCTGCGCGCCGGCTGGCTCGCCGGCGACGACCTGCGCGCATTCGTCCGGGACGCGCCGGCCGACCTGCGCCACCTCGTCTACCGGTCGCTGCGGCACCTGCGCCGGCCGGCGGTCGCCGACGACCTGATCGACGGTGTGCTGGGGCGCTTCGGCGCCGTCGAGGCGGTGGCCCTGCTGCCCGCCTGCGGGGCGGACACCGTCCGCCGGCTGCTGCCGGTCGTCGAGCACGCGTTGCCAGACTCGGTCCGTCTGGCCCGGCGCCACGGCGACGTGGTGCTCGACCACGCGGAGTCGACCCTGCCCCACCTCCACGCCGCCGAACGGGACCGCTGGTGGACGGCGCACGGCAAGCGGGTCCTGGTCGCCGGCCGGCGCCGACCGGAGCGGGCGCTGACGCTGCTCGAACGGTACGCGCCCACCGGGTACCTCCCCGGCGACCTGGCGGACTACGGTGCGCTCGCCGCGTGCGCGCCGGGACGGGTGCTGGCCCTGCTGACCGAGGTGTCCCGAGTGGATCGGCTGCGTTACGAGGGGCTGCCCTCGGCGCTGCTGCGTCAGCTCGTACGACTGCCGCAGGCGGACCTGCTCGCCCTGGGCCGGCGGGTACGCGACCACGACGACCTGCTGAGGCGGCTACTCGCGGCGCTACCCCCGGCGCGGCGGGGCGGCCTGTACGACGCCGTGTTCGCCGACGTCGAGACGGCCTCCCGGATCCCCGACGCGGCGCTGCTGGAGGTGCTGCCGCACGTCTGGCGGGAGCGGGAGGCGCGCCGGGTGCTCGCCCTGGACGAGGTCCGCCACGACGAGGCGCAGGTGCGGTCGTGGAGCGCCCTGCTGCCGTGGCCGGCGGCGTCGGCGGCGCTGGCTCCCGCCCTGCGCGCCGCCGACGCGCACGACCGGGCCGTCGCGTACCAGCTGCTCCTGGCCGCCGCGCGACGCAGCCGTGACCCCGCCGCGGCGGTCGAGGCCCTGGCCAGGCTGGACCGGCTGCGCAACGAGCAGGACCCGGTCCGGGCCGTGGCGCTGGCGGAGCTGACGAACCTGGCTCCCCTGCTGCGCGCGGACGCCGTCGAGGTGCTGACCCGGATCACCGTCGACGCCACGGCCACCCGCGACGCCTCGACGCGCACCCTCGCCGCGCTCGGCAGCCTCGCCGCCCGGGTGCTGGGCCGGCACGTCGACGAACCGGCCCTGCTGCGGTGGGCGCTGGACACCCTCAATCGGCTCTTCGGCGGGCACCGGCTACCGCCGCTCGGACGGTTCGACCAGACGCTGCGCCGCGGCCAGGAGGAGCTGGTCTTCGCGCGGCTGCGGGGATGGGTGGAGGCGGGCATGGCCCGGGGCCAGTTCGCCGCGTTGTTCGCGGTGACCCGGGCCCTGGGGCGGCGGGCCTGGCAGCTGCCCGAGCTCCAGGAGCTGCTGCGCCGGGCGACGGCCCCCGGCACCGTCGCCGCCGTCGTGCGGGAGGCCGTCGAGCTGTGGCTGGCCGACCCGAGGACCCGGGCGCAGCGGGTGGCGTACGTGCTGCGCTCCGACGCCTCGACGATCACCCTGCCCACGGTGTGGCGGGCCGTCAGCGCCCGCCGCACCGACCTGCTCGACGGGGTGCTGCGCCACCCGCCGAAGGGGGCGTTCCTCACCGCCGGCACCCGCTGGATCCCGGGCCGACCCGTGCACGCCGAGCGGTGGCTGCCCCGCCAGCAGCAGGCGTTCGTGCGCCTGCAGGCGCGCCTCGCCGCCGACGCCGGCACCCCGCTGCACCACCGGGCCGCCGCCGTCCGGGCCGCCGCGCCCGTGCCCGACGCCGGGCGCGAGCTGGTGCTGCGCTACGTCGACTCGCCGAACGTCACCCTGGCCGAGGCGGCCCTGGAGGCGCTGCCGTGGACCGACCGGCCCGCCGAGGCGCTGCCGCTGCTGCTGTCCCACGCCGACGACGAGCGGGCCAGGGCCGCCCTGTACGCCGCCACCCGCGCCGTCCGCTGCACCCGCCCGGCCGACCTGGTGGGCCCGCTGGCCGGCGTCGCCCTGGGGCGGGGCAAGGTGACCAGCCGCAAGCAGGCGGTCCGGCTGCTCGGCCGCTTCGGTCCCCCGGAGGCGATGGCGGTGCTGGCGTCGGCGTGGCAGCAGCCCGACCAGCACCGCGACGTCCGGGCGGCCGTCGTCGCCGCCGCCCGGCAGCAGCTGCACGCGCCGGAGAGCTGGCCGATCCTCGAACAGGCGATCGTCGGGAGTCGGGAGGAGTCGCTGACCGTGCTGGCGACCCCGCCCGACGAGGTCGCCAGCACCGAGCGCCCCCGCTACGCCGCCCTCGTCGCCCGGGCCTGCGCGAGCCCCGACCGGGAGGTCGGCCGGCTCGCCTGGCCCCGGCTCGTGCACTGGCTGCCCTGGGCACCCGATCTCACCGGCCTGATCACGGCGGCGCTCACCGACCTGGGCGGGCGCCACGACTGGCAGTCGGTGCGTCCGGTGGTGGACGCGGTGCTGCGCCACCCGCACCGCCCCGAACGGGAGGTGCCCGTCGCCGCGCTGCGCGCCCTCGTACGCACCGACGACGCCGACCCGGACCTCGGCGGCCCCGCAGGGGACCGTCCGGCCCGGCGGCGCATCGACGCCATCGTGGCCACGATGTGCGGGGCGCTCGAGCCGCGGACCGACCCGGCGCCGGTCCGGCGGGCGGCCGACGAACTGGGCCGGCACCCCGCGTACGTGGCCGGGGCGGGCATCCTGCTGACCAGGCTGCTGCCGCTCGACGGCACGACGTCGGAGCGGCTCACCACCGACATCGTGGAAATCGCGGAACTGGTCGCGGGGCGGCCGGCACTCGCCGCCCGGCTCGCCCACCTCCTCGGCCAGCGCACCGCGCCCCCGGCGGCCCTCGACGCCGAGTTGGTACTCGGCACGGCCCGCGTTCTCGCCGCGCGGGGCGAGGCCGGCACCGGCCTCTTCGCGGTGGCACTGGCCGGGGCCGGCAGGGCGTTCGGCTGGTCCGCCCCCTGGCGGAACCTGCTCCACCTGCTGCGCGAACACCCGGTCGCCGACGTCCGCGACGCCGCCTTCGACATCAGGATGGAGGCGACGTGATGCCTCTGCGGCTCGCCGGGACGGCGGCCGTCGACCGGAGGCGCCCACCCGGCATGCCGCCCGCCGCCGACCGGATGGACGGCGCCCGCCTGCGCCGTCCCTTCCCGGTACAGTTGCGGTCGTGGACACCAGTGGCGGGACCGCCGGCGGGGACGACGTCGCCGTCACGCACCGTGGCATCGACTGGCCCGAGCACGGCGGCAATCCCTTCGACGGCGCGCTGCCCTGGCCCGGCCTGCTGTACTGGGCGCACGAGCAGCCGTCGCGGGTGTTCCCGGCCGATCGCGTACCGTCCCGCGACGAGCTCTTCCGCGCGATCCCGATGGGCTACACCACCCTGAGCCTGCTGGCCCGGATCGCGCTCTACCACGGCGGGCGGCAGCTAGGGCTGTGGCCGGAGGACAATCGGCGGACCCCGGCCGGGCCGCTACAGCCGTACCAGTTGCTCCTGCCTGCCACGGAGAAGGGACGCCACCTGCGGCTCGGCGCGAGCTGGCCGGTCCGGTTCGCGCTGCGCGACGCCGAGGAACTGTCGGCCCGCACCGGCGGGGCCGTCCTGGTCTGCCAGGTGCTGGAGTTCCACAACTGGCACTGACGACGCCCTGGCGCCTCGACCGGCTCCCTCCTCGGCCTCGGCGACCGACCTGGCGAGCACGACCGGCGGCCTTTCAACGGCGGGCGGATCGGGATCGGGTCGACCCGGTCCCGATCCGCCCCTGGCCGGTACGGCTAGATCCGGGTGACCCGGACGGCGTCGGCCACCACGTAGCCGGGGGTGCTGGTCCATCGGCTCACCGCGACCAGGTTGCGGTCACCGGCGGCCAGCCCGAAGGTGCCCAGCGAGCGCCAGACGCCGCCGTTGGCGCGCTGGTCCACGTTGACCGTGCGGTTGCCCGAGGCGGTGACGACGACGTGCGGGGCCGAACTGTTGTAACCGGGGTCGGCCGGGTGCCGTACCTCGATCCGGTAGTCGCCGGCCGCCGGAATGTTCACCTTGAACCAGGCGGCGTCGCTGGCCGGCGTGGGGTTGGCGAAGCGGTAGTCGGCCCCGTAGCGCTGGGCCGAGTACGAGGAGGTGCCCCAGTTGGTGCTCGCCGTGAACCGCCCCGCCGTGGCGTTGTCCACAATCGTGCCGCCCGTGGGCGGGTTGGGGGCGCCCAGGCCGAGGTAGGCCGCGATGCCCTCCGCGTGCCCCCGGGCGACGGCGGTGATGAAGTCCGTCCGCTTGAGCAGGTTCGAGTCGGCGACGCTGTCGATGAAGAGGTTCTCGGTCAGCACCGCGGGCATGGCCGCCTCGCGCAGCATGTGGAAGTTCGCGGTCTTCAACCCTCGGTCGGTGACCCCACCGATCGTCCGCATCGCGCCGAGCACCCTCGGGTGCACCGCGTTGTGCAGGTTGACGGTGGCCGCGCTCGCCGTCGGGTACCGGTAGCTCTCGAAGCCGGTGCCGCCGCCGGAGTTGATGTGCACGCTCACGAGCAGGTTCGCGCCCCACGCGTTGGCGTCGTCGGTGCGATACGCCAGGCTGCGGGTGATGTCGCTAGTCCGGGACATGCGGACGTCGACGCCCCAGTTGGCCAGCAGGATGTTGCGCAGTTGCAGGGAGATGTCGAGCGTCAGGGCCTTCTCCTGCAGCCCGTTGCCGACCGCACCGGGGTCGGTGCCGCCGTGCCCCGGGTCGATGTAGACCTTGGGCAACGCGGCGTGCGCGGGGCCTGCGACGATGGGGACGGCCGCGGCACCGGCGATGGCCGCCAACAGGGTACGCCGCCGGAGCGTCGGGTTATCGAGCATATGCACCTCGTCATGAAGGACCGAAGAGATCGACACTGCTCGGCAATATAGCGGGACATCGATACAACATGAAAGATGTCTACGTCCCTTGATCTGACATTTGAAGGTTTCCTCCCGGGCCGTCGACCGCCGCCGGGCCACCGCCTGTCCGGCAGGTGCCAGCCAGCTCGGGCGCTGGGCTGCGCCAACACTGGTGTGGCGGGGCTAAGATTCCTCGACGTCGTTGCCTCCGACAGCGTACGAGTCTGTTGCCACGCAGGTGGTGGTGTGTCGGGGTGGTGGTGCCGGGAGGTGGCGCGGTTGACACGGGTCACACCTGCGCGTTCCGCGACGAGGAAGGAACCGATGGTCAGCGTTGGCATGCTTCAGTCAGACGACCGCCCCGGGTGGGAGGAGCTGTTTTGCGGCTACAACGCCTTCTACGGCCGCACCTGGCCCGCAGACCGGTACGACCGGGCCTGGCAGGAGTTCCAGCGCGGCGACAGGGTGCGTGCGCTTGGGGCACGGTTGGACGGTCGGCTGGTCGGCATCGCCCACTTCCTGGTCCACGCCAGCACGACGTCGCCCGATGTCTGTTATCTGCAGGACCTGTTCACGGCTCCCGAGGCGCGCGGCAGGGGTGTCGCTCGTGCGCTGATCAGGGCCGTCGGAGCGTGGGCGAGCGACCAGGGCTGTGATCGGCTGTACTGGCTAACGAGGGAGGACAACCACACAGCCCGGCGGCTCTACGATCAGGTCGCCGAGAACCGAGGTTTCATCCAGTACGTGGTCTCCCTCTAGCCTCGGCTGGCGCGGCTGGCCCTGATGAGGCTCTGGTCGGCCGTCTTCGTCCACGCGAACGGCCGGCAGGTTGGCCACGCCTTGACGTCGGGTGGTTGCGCGTGGGGTGCGGTCGCGACGGCCGTCGTACCGCGACCGCACCCCACGCCCGGGCCAGCACCTGCTCACACCGATCCGCCGGCTCACCGGGTCGAGCGACGACACGCTGAAGGGCCGACTCGACCGGAAGGTTCACGCCCGGGAGCCTTCGTCCCGGCCGGTCAGGGTTCGATCGGGCGGACCTGATCGCGGTACCGCTCATAGAGGACGCGGTTGTGCGCGTCGCCCTGAGCCAGATTCGCGGACACGTGCACGGGCGGGTCGATGCCACGGCCCAGCAGCCGGCGGCAGACCAGTTCGGTGAGTAGCTGCGCGATGAGGACTCCGGTGAACGACGAGACCGCCCCTATCCGAACTCCCGGGGTGATCTCCAGTGCCGCGTCCCCCGCCGGCGCCTGGTTGTCGATCACCACATCCGCCAGGTCGGCGAGATGCGGTCCCTGGGTCGCACGGGCACCGGCCGAGCGGGTGTGTGCCAGTGAGGTGACCGCCACGATCGGGTGGGAGCGCTCGCGGGCCAGCACCGCCATCTCGGTGACGGCGGCGTTGATTCCGGAGTTCGAGACGATCAGGAAGGCATCGTGCGGGGAGGGTGCGGCGAGCTGGTAGATCCGCTCGGCGAGGCCGGGCTCGCGCTCGTACGTCGGATCCAGGATCGGCCCCGGCTCGGCGCCACCGAACATCACGAGATCCTTGACCGCCAGCATGCTGACGGCGGCGAGCCCGCCGGCACGCCCCGCGAGTTCGAGGGTGACGATCCGCGAGTGGCCGGTCCCGAACGCCTGCAGGACACCACCGGCGGCGATGGCGTCGGCGACGAGCCCGGCCGCTGCCTCGATGGCGTCGAGCTGCGTTGACAGGACCTGTTCGAGTGCGGTCCGGGCGATGTTGGCGTAGGCAGGCTCAGGCATTGATCCTCCTGGAGTGGTCCCGGTTGCCGACGGCCTCCGCGGCGGCCGCCACGGCGGCCTCGACGACGATCTCGCCGCTGCCCGAGGTGACCGGACTGGCATAGGTTTCGTAGCAGGGTTGCGTGTCACGGGTGGGTAGGTAGCCGAGGTAGCCGTTCGCGTAGCCGAGGACCACGATGTCCCGTGCCTGGTCCGGCGCCGCGGCACGGATCGTCTCGCCCAGTTCCAGGAACAGTTCGCCGGGAACGGCCACGACCGTGACCCCGTCGAGGTCCACCGCCTCCACGTCGATCACGTACGGTTCCGTGCGCTGCCGGGCGGCCTGTTCCGCCGCGATCCGCAGCCCCTGCTGCATGACCCGGTGGATGCGGTCGTTTCCGCCCCCCGGCGGCGGGGTCTGACGCACGGCGACGTCGAGTTCCGCCGGCTGCTTCGGCGCGAGCGTCACCGTCCGCACAACCGGCGGGCGTACCGGCGACGCGGCACCCTCGCCGACGCGCGGCGACACCGGCTCGACCCGGTCGGCCAGCCAGGCGCCGAGCCGGTCCGCCTCGTCGAGCCCCCGCCCCTGACGGGTGTGCCGGGTGCTGATGTCGCCGGCCGCACCGGTGGCGACGACCACCCACCGGTCCGGCGTGGCCAGCGCCCGGCGGATGCCGCCGTTGAGGTCCGCGCTCACATGGTTGTTGTCGGCGGGAAGGATGGTCGGATGGACCGGTGAGACCACGACCAGCCCCACCACCTCGGTACCCGCGGTGACCACGATCGTGTCGACGGGAATGTCCAGGGGAGCCGGATCAGCGACGTTACGGTGACCGGCCAGTTGGGGAACCAGCGTACGGGCGGAGCCGAGTCGGGCGGCACGCTCGGACGCCACGGCAGACCGCGCGGCCACGAGGGACGCGGCTTCGAGCCGGTCGGCGACGTGCCGTGGCGTGGCGTCGCCGCCGGGGCTGCAGCCCGCCTCGGGGCTCGCGTGGGTGTGGGTGGCGGCGACCCAGCAGGACTGCACACCGACGTCTCGCATGGCGGCCCGGATCCGGTCGACGACGTCGACGTTGACGCAGACCAGGTCCGCGACCACCAGGGCGAACCGGTGGCCCTCGTCGGCGAAGGTCACGACATGGACCTCCAGCGGGTCGAGCACGTTCCGCACGCCGTCCGAGCGGTCGGCGTACCCACCCATGGGTTCCCCGGGCACGACCTCGAGTCGCGCCACCCCGTGCCCGGCCCTCACGCGTCGCCACCCTGGCACGCCAGCAGGCGCGCGTAGGGGGCGGCACCGCTCAGCAGCGCCGGACCGCCGTCGAGCGGCTCCGCTCTGGGTGTCACCAGGGGCAGCCCTCTGGCCTCGAGTTCGGCCGACAGCGCCTGGTGAAGAGGGTTTCCCGGGGTCAGCAGCCGTCCGCTGAAGGACACCCGGCGGGCTGCCCCGCCGAGACCGAGCCGGTCGGTCGCCGCCTGTGCCGCGTCGGCGAGGTCGGCCGCGGCCCCGGCGCAGATCCGGCCCGCCACCGGGTCGGCCCCGGCGGCCGCGTCGAGCACCTCGCGGGCGAAGGCCGCCGTACGCGAGATCATGGCCGGGTCCCGGTAGTACCGCTGGAGCGAGGCCAGGTCGACGCCGCCGAGCGCCGCGACGAGGCGGTCGACCAGCACGGTTGCCGGCCCGACCCGGTCGTACGACGCGGTCGCGGCGCGCATCCCGGCCAGCCCGATGGCGTGCGCGCTGCCCCGGTCACCGAGGTGGGGACCCCACCCGTCGAGCCGGGCGTGATCGCCGTCGGCGTCCACGGCGAGCACGGTCGTCCCGGTCCCGACACACAGCAGTACGCCGGGGCCGCCGAGAGCGCCGGCGTGCGCGAGGATACTGTCCTCCACGACCACGACCACGGCCGGACCGCCGAACTGCCGTTCGAGGGCGAGGGCGAGGCGCCGGCGTTCCGCGGGCTCCCCCGGTACGCCGGTCAGGCCGGCCACCACGCCCGCCACCTGTTCGGGAAGGGAGATCGTCGCCGCGGCGCCACGAACCGCGGCCAGGATCCGGTCGACGCCGTCCTCGTGGGGCTGGTAGGAGAAGCCCGGGCCGACGCCGAGCTGACGGCCCGCCGCGGCACGTAGCAGCAGCCGGAGTTCCGACTTGCCGCCGTCGATGGTGATCGTCATTGTCAACGTGACATCCCTGCGGTCAGGCCCGCGACGATCTGCTTGGTCGCGAGTGCGAACACCACGGCCAGCGGCACCAGGGCGATCACGAGTCCGGCGAAGAGGGTGCCGCGATCGGCGGCGAACTCGCCGAAGAACCGGGTCAGCCCGACCGGGACGGTGTACTTGTCCCCGCTGCGCAGCAGCACCAACGGATAGAAGAAGTCGTTCCAGGTCGGTGCGAACTGGAAGACCGTGGCGACCGCGAGCGCCGGCCGCATCAGGGGCAGGACGACCGACACGAACAGCCGGCCCTCGTGTGCCCCGTCGATGCGCGCGGCCTCCTCCAGTTCACCGGGTAGTCCCCGCATGAAGCCCATGATCACGAAGATCGAGAACGGGATTCCGCTCGCCGCGTAGAGCAGCACCAACCCGATCCGGCTGTCGATCAGACCCATCGACTGGAACATGTAGAACACCGGCAGCAGGCCGAGCTTCGCGGGGATCATCAACCCGGACAGGAAGAACGCCGCCAGCAGGGCGCGGCCCCGGAACTTCCACCTGGACAGGGCGTAGGCGGCCATCGCCGACACGCTGACGCACAGCGCCACCGAGGCGCAGGTGACGGTCAGGGAGTTGACGAAGTACGTCGAGATCGACGCGGTCTGCCACGCCCGGGTGTAGTTGCTCAGGTCGAACGAGCTGGGCAGCCCGACCGGTGCCTGGAGGATCTCCGCGTTGCTCCGCAGCGATCCGACCAGCACCAGCAGCAGCGGGCCGAAGGCGATCGCGGCGTAGGCCCACAGGACGAACTGGCCGCCGGCGGTGCGCAGCAGCGAACGCTGGCGGGTGCCGCGCGGAGGTTCAAGCTCGCCCCTGGCTTGTGGTGCCGTGCGGGGGGCGGCGCGCAGGGTGGTCATCTAGTGGACCTCCCGGCGGCGCAGCACCCGCTCCAGGGCCAGGGAGACCCCGAAGATGAACACGAAGATGAGCATGGCCAACGCCGAAGACTCTCCGATCGCGTTGCTGCCGCCCTGGAAGGCGGTCCGGTAGTAGAGCAGGCCCAGTACGTCCATCGCGCCGCCGGGTCCGCCGTCGGAGCCGCCCAGCGCGTAGACGAGGTCGAAGATGTTGAAGCATCCGATGAACGTCAGCACGGTGATCACGCCGACCGCCGGCATCAGGAGCGGGAACCGGATGCTCCAGAACGCCCGGGTCGCGGACGCGCCGTCCATCGCGGCCGCCTCCTCCAGCTCCTGGGGGATGCCGCCCAGGGCGGCGCCGAAGATGAGCATCGGTCCGCCGATCCACTGCCAGGCGTTGACCAGGATCAGTACGGGCAGGGCGAGGTCCGGCTCACCGAGCCACGGGCGCGCCCACGCGTCCAGGCCGACCGCGCGGAGCGCGAAGTTGATCGGGCCGAAGGTGGGGCTCAGCAGGAGCGACCAGATGTACCCGACGATCAGCGGGCTGATCAGGTAGGGAAGCGAGAAGAGCGTCTGGAACAGCCGCTTGCCCCAGGGATTGCGGTGCAGGAGCACCGCCAGGCCCAGTCCGACGGTGTTCTGGATCGCCATGGTGCCGACGAAGAAGAGGACGTTGTGCCCCAGCGCGGCGGGGATCTCGTCGCGTAACGGATAGCGGGCGAGAACCTCCTGGTAGTTGCCGATTCCGACGAACTCCCCCTGCCGGGTGCCGTCCCAGTGGAACAGCCCGTAGTAGAAGGCGGTGACGAGCGGCACCACGACGAAGAGGCCGTAGAGCGCGAGGGCCGGCAGGCAGAAGGTCGTGATCCACCCTGCCGAGACCCGTCCTGCCCGGCGGCGTGACCGCCGGGCAGGACGGACCGTCAGTTCTTGGGCCGGAACCACTGATCGACCCCTCGTTGGACGTGGGCGGCCGTGTCAGCGGCGTTGCGTCGACCGAGGACGTAGTCGGAGAACGCCTCGGAGGCGAGGTCCCAGGCGGTGGGTGTGCCGCCGGAGAAGTACGCGTAGGTAACGTACGGGCTCGGGTTCGCCTGGTACTCCCTGAGTGCCTGGGCCAGCAGTTCGTCCTGCGGCTGGACGCCCGGCACCGCGGAGATCTGGCGGAGCTCGGTGGCCAGGGCGCGGCCGAACTCCTCGGTCGCCATCCACCGCACGAGTTCCAGAGCCGCGTCCCGCTGGGGCGACTTCGCCGAGACGCCGAACGACCCGTCGACGTAGCCGGGGACCAGCGTCTTGTCGACCGCCGCGCCGGGCGCGGGCGGCACGTTGAAGATGCCCAGGTCCAGCTGCGGGTTGGCCTTCTTGAACCCGGCGATCTCCCACACGCCGCCGGGGAACGCGGCGGCCCGGCCGGAGGTGAAGAGTGCCTGCGCGTCCGCGTAGCTCACCCCGGACGCCTGCGCCGGCCAGTACTTCTGGGTGCTCTTCCACGCCTCGAGGGAGTTCACCCAGGGCGTGCCGGTGAACTTCGCCGAGCCGTCGAGCATCCTGGTCAGGTAGTCGGGGCCGCCGTACGTCGTGGCGCCGAAGATCTCCTGCTCGATCGGGAGCATCCACTTGTCGGTGACGGTGTTCGCCAGCGGGGTGACGCCGGCCTTGCTGAGCTTGTCGAAGCCCGCGATCATGTCCGCCCACGTGGTGGGGGCGGCGATGCCGTTGTCGGCGAAGATCTTCTTGTTGTAGATGACGTGCAGGGTCTGGAGCGCGAACGGAACGCCGTAGACGCGCCCGTCCTTCTCGCCCTTCGCGCCGTCGAGGACCGGCTTCGGGAAGCCGCTGAGCTTGTCGACCTGGTCGTCGAGGGGCACCAGGCTGCCGGCGGCGACCAGCGGCTGGAGCAGCCCGTAGGAGCGCAGCTGCGCGACGTCGGGGCCGCTGGAGTCGGTGAGGCCGGTCTTGAGGATCGTGTCGTACTCGGTGTTCTTGTAGGGCAGGTACTCCACCGTCACGCCCGGGTGGGCCTTCTCGTAGATCTGGAAGATCTTGTTGTATGCCGCGACATCCTCCTGCCGCCAGCCCCAGACCTTCAGGTTGACGGCGTCGTCGCCGCCGCCCCCGCTGCCTGGCGCGCACGCAGTAAGGGTGATGGCGAGCAGCGCTGCCGCCCCCAGCACACCGCGTCTTCTGGGCATCGCATCTCCGATCGTCGTGGCCGCCACCCCGCTGGACGTGGCGGACCAGCCGAGGCTAATACTGGTATAGACCGGAGGTCAACGGTTACGCCGACCTCACCAGCCGTCGGGGCAGTTGCCCGTACGATGGTTGAATTCGTAGGAAGGAGAGCTGGTTCGTGCCAAGGACCCGACATGAGCCGAGCGACGGGGCGCTTGAGTCCCTGCCGGCGGAGCGCAACGGCGGCAAGGGCGAGCACATCAGGGACGTCCTCACCGCCATGGTCCTGAACTCGCGGGACGGTGCGCTGCTCCCCTCGGAGCGGGTCCTCGCCGAACGGTTCGGAGTCGCCCGGATGACCGTCCGGGGCTCCATCGACGCGCTGGAGTCGAAGGGAATGGTCCGGCGGGTGCCCGGGCGTGGGACCTTCGTGCAGCATCCCACGCTGACCCACTCGGAGATCTTCCGCTCGTTCAGCGAGGACATGCGGATGCGCGGCATGACACCGGGTGCCAAGTCGTACCGCGCCCGCACCCGTCCGGCCGCCCGCCTGGTCGCCGCCAGCCTCGACATCGCCCCGGGCGACCCGACCCACTACATCGAGCGGATCCGCACGGCGGACGGCATCCCGATGGCGCTGGAGCGGACGAACCTCGCCGCCGCGCGGTTCCCCAGCCTGCTGAAGGTGATGGAGCGCGACGACTCGCTGTACGAGGTTCTCAGCCGCGTCTTCGGGGTGCGGCTCGAATCGGCGCGGCAGACCGTCACCATCGCCCGGCTGACCGGCACCGAGGCGGAACGGCTCGAAGTCGCCGAGGACACCCCGGCGTTCCTGATAGAGCGCATCTCGGTCGACAACATGGGCAAGGTCGTGGAGTACGGCCGCTCGCTCTACCGCGGTGACCGGTACGCCATCCAGATGCACGTCAGCCCCCCGTCCCAGGGCGGCTGACGCGCATCCGCAGGGCCGGTCAGCGCAGACCGGTGAGGTGGTGCGCCTCGATTTCGGCTGCGGTCAGGGCACGATCGTAGATCGCCGCCTCGTCGAGGTCACCCTGCAGCCGGTGATTCGCGTCGTCCCCGCGGCCACCGAGCTTGACGCTCGCCGTACCGCTGCCGGGCGGCACCGACGTCGCGACGCTGTTGTCCGCGACGCCGTCGAGGTACACGGTCAGTCGCGACCCGTCGAAGACGGCGGCGACGTGGTGCCACTCGTCGACCGTCAGCCGGGTACGGCCGGTCACGAGGCCGTGCCCCTTCCCGGCGGCGCCGAGCGACCACGCCTGCAGGACGCCGTCGGTCACCCGCAGGGCGTACCCGTTGACCGCCGGCCCGGAGTAGCTCTCGATGACCGCCTGCCCCGGCGCCGGGGCGAGCGTGTCCAGCTTCACCCACGCCTCCAACGTGAAGGCGCCCTGAAGGTCGGTCCGCGGGCCTCGCGGCGCCTCGATGTAGCCGGCGGAGAGGTCCGCCGCCCGGTCACCGGTGATCGCGCCCTCGGCGACCGGCTGGGCGCCGGCGAGGTAGGTCCCGTTCCGCCCGCTGGCGGAGCTGTCCACGGCGGTGCTGGAGCCGGCCGGGTCGCCGAGGCGCCAGTAGCCGGACGGGTCCGCCCCGGTCACGAGGTTCGGGTAGCTCTGCTGCCCGACCAGGATCGGCAGCGACACCTTCACCGTGGGCGCGCCGTCCTCGTTGAAGGCCACCGTGACCTGGTGGCGCCCCGGCTCCGCGCCGGCCGGGACGCTCACCTTCACCGGCACGCTCGCGACGATGGTCCGGCCATCCGGCCGGGCACGGAACACCTGCGTCGCCGGGTCGACGGTCCAGCCGTCCGGGCCGGTGGCGGTCACCCGTCCGCTGAGCCGGTGATCCGCGAACACCTCGACGGCGACCTGGAACCGCTTCGTCTCCCCAGGCGCGATCAGCGACCCGGGCGGATCGACCGAGACGGCACCGCTGAACACGTCGGAGTAGTGCGGGACGATCTCGTAGACGCGCGGAGCCGCGCTGCCCGACGCCCACCGGATCCGCACCGCGCCGGCCGGAAGGTCCGCCGCCGGCACCTTGGTGAACCCGTCAGCGAGCGGTCCGAGATCCACCCAGGCGCCGTCGACAAGCGCCTGGATCACGCCGTCGGCGGGAGCGGTCGCGTCCTGCACCACGGTCACCGCCGACAGCCGGTGCGGCTTGGTGATCGCAACCGTGATCGCGTCGCCGTCCTGCGGCTTGCCGGCCGCGACGTAGGCCGTGTCGTCGCGCCGGTCGGTCAGGTTGCCCAGCGCGGACCCCTGGGCGGCAGCCGGTAGGCCCGTGGGGGCCCCGAGGTCGCCGTACCAGCGGTCACCGATGTAGCCGTCGCTCTGCGCGGCCGCGAAGCTGAGCAGTTCGTCGACCGGGCCGGGGCTGATCTGGTGCGATGTCCTGTCGAGGATGCCGCGGGCACGCGCCTGCTCCCGCCGGGCCAGCCAGGCGGCTTCGCCGTTCCCCCGGTCCTGCGCCCGCAGGATCGCCAGCGCCGCCCGGCCCGCCTGGCCGGTCGTGCCGACCCGGTCCAGCCAGGGCTCGATCTGCTTGAGCAGCAGAGGGTTGTCGAGCTGCGCCCGCAGCGTGGTGGGAAGTTCCTCCAGACGGCGCAGCTCGCGGTCGAGCTGGTCGAGTTGGGCGTCCACCGCTCGGCCCGCCGAGTAGTCGGCGATGAGCCGGTTGACGAGCGCGGCGAACTGGGGCCGCGCGGTGTTGTCCAGGGCGCTGGCCTTGTTGTTCTCCGCGAAGAGCCGCAGCTGCTCGTACGCGTCGCCGCCGATGATCTCGAGAGTCCGCGTCCATGAGCGCTCGGCGTCGTAGGCCCCGGGGTTCCAGGCGTAGTCGGCCTGCGTGCCGAGTGGGATCTGCGAGGCCTCCTGATGCTGGACGAGTCCGTTGAACGAGATGCCCAGGACGTCGTCCGCCATGCCGGCGTCGCGGTTCACCAGTGGGCCCAGCAGGAGTCGGTTGGGGCTGTAGTCGTTGACCGGGTAGTTGTCCCAGATCATGATCCGGTGCCGCGGCCAGACGTCCTGAGCGGCCCGCAGGTCGTCCTCGGTGATGCGCGGCGAGACCACCTCCGAGCCCGTCCAGTAGAGGTCGACCTCGGTGCTGAGCAACTCGTCGAACCGGTTCTTGTACGGCGTGGGCGTCATGCCCCAGTACTCCGTCGGCACCGTCACCATGCGGCTGGCGCCGGGGCGCTTCTCGATGAACTCGCGTTGGACCAGGTTGGTGACCCCGGCCTGGGCCGCCGCGAGCGGCGACGGATCGCCCTGGTAGGCGTCCCGGTCCTCCTGGCACGCGAAGTTTCCGGACACGTCGTCCCAGGCGATGACGTAGCTGCGGACCCCGATCTCCCACAACTGCGCCAGGCGCGCCAGCAGCTTGGCCCGATCGGCGTCGCGTACGTGGCAGATCCCGCGGCCGGGCGCCAGGGGCGCCTCCGGCGAGATCCGGTACACGAAGTCGACATGACGGGACGTCGCCAGGTCGAGGATCTCCTTCAGCCGGCCCAGTTCCGCCTCGTCGTACAGGGAGTCCCAGTGCGATCCGGTACGCAGGTCGTCCGCCGGCCCGTAGAAGAACTGGTTCATCTTGTGCCGGGCCAGGAACTCGATCTGCGAGCGCCGGTCCTCCTGCGACCACACGGGCCCGTAGAACGACTCCATGCCCCCACGGATCCGGTAACCCGGCCAGTCGCGCACCGCCACACCGTCGACGGCCACCCGGGCGCCTCGCGACACGAGCAGCTGACGCAACGACTGAACCGCGTAGAAGGTGCCCGCGCCGTCCACACCCGCGAGGACGATCCGCGATCGCCCGAGCCGATCGTGCCCGGCCGCCAGCACGTACCCCTCACCGGGCAGCCCCGCTGGCCCCTGCACCCCGAGAGCACTCAGCGCGGCGACGCTCGCCGGCGTCTCGTTCGGGCCGCCGAGGACGATCACCGGACGCGATGTCGACATGTCCGCGCTTCCGACGACCCTGGCGGTGACCCCGCGCGCGCCGAGCACGTCCACGAGAGACTGCCGGGCCGCCGGATCCGCGGCCGCACCCGCGACGACGTCGACGTGGTCGGGCAGGACGACCGATCCCGCACGCGCCTCCACGCGCTGCGGCGTCGGAAGGACGCGCGCCACGCCCACCCGATCAGGAGCCTGGGCCTGCCCCCGAGCCGGCACGGGGTTCACCAGGCCAACGGCGAGCACGACCGATCCGGCCAACACGCCGGTGCGGCGACAGCCGCGAAACGAGCGCAACAGAAACATCGAACCTCCACTCATTCGATATGGGCCAGCCGTGGTTCCGTAAGGGTCCGGCGTGGCGTGCGGTGAGCGGGCCACCGCGAGGACCGACCGACATGACGTCTGCCGGTCCGGTCGAGTCAGCAGGGACGAGGCCGGCCGTCGGGGTCGGAGCCGACGGCCGCGAAGGGCTCCCGGAGGATCGTCCGGGCCGGGCTGGCATCCGCGCGTGCGATCGGTTGTGGCCGACCGGTCTATACCGATGACGAGGATCCATGCCACACCCGGCCACGTCAACCCCCTACCGGCGCACGACAGCGCTGGTCCGGGTCGCTGCGCGTAGCGATCCATTGACATCGACCTGACCGGGCTCCACGATACTGGCCTAGTCCGGTATCTGGTCGTGCCGCGGACATCGACGGCCGACCCCGAAGGGAGATCGCCATGCGTATCCCGCCCATCCGCCGCCGCCAGGCCCACGCGGCCATGCTCGCAGCGCTTGCCACCGTCGCTCTCGTCGTGCCGGCCGCGCCGGTCGCGGCGGGCCCGAGTGCCGTCACCGCCGTAGCCGAAGGCCCCAGAAAGCTCATCGCACAAGGGTTCGCAGACCCGGACGTGGTCCGCATCGGTCAGACCTGGTACGCCTACGCCACCAACGACTTCAGGCACCTCCCGGTGGCCAGCGCGCCCACCATCGACGGGCCGTGGCAGGTCCTCGGTGACGCGATGCCGGGCGGACCCGGTAGCTGGGCCGTCGCCGGCAGGACCTGGGCACCCGACGTGCACCCCAACCCTGACGGCAGTCTGACCCTCACCTACACGGCCCAGGACGCCGCCTCTGGCCGTCAGTGCATCGGCGTGGCGCTCGCGTCCTCGCCGCTCGGGGGGTTCGTGCCCTACGGATCGGGGCCGCTCATCTGTCCCCTCAGCCAGGGCGGCGCGATCGACGCGAACACCTTCGTCGCGCGGAACGGAACGCGCTACCTCACCTGGAAGAACGACGGCAACGCCATCAACCGGCCGTCCACGCTCTGGGTCAGCCAGGTCACCAACAACGGCACCACCCTGGTCGGTCCGACGACGGCGATGCTGACCGTCGCGGCGGGCCAGATCATCGAGGCGCCGGACCTGGTCCAGCGTGACGACAAGATGGTGCTGTTCTACTCCGGTGGGTCCTTCGCCAGCTGCGGCTACTACACGTCGTACGCCACGGCGCCGGCGGTCATCGGCCCCTGGACGCCGGCGTCGAACGCCTTCATGACCCAGGCCAACACGGGACTCTGCGGTCCGGGTGGCGCGGACGTCGTGACGGCCCAGGACGGGCTGGGCGGCGGCGACAAGGTCGTGATGCACGCGGCGGTCGCCGACGGCAGCAGGCACATGTACTCGATCAACCTCCGCTGGGTCAACGGCCTACCGGTGCAGGGCGGCAGCCGCAAGTCCTCGCTCGACGGCAACGGCCGCGCCGAGATCGCCCTGGTCCAGGCCGACGGGCAGATCAAGGCCTGGCACAACTACAAGGGCTTCGACGCCATGCCGTACGGCGCCGCCGCGGTCATCGGGACCTCCTTCACCGACCCGGCCCGGGTGCGCTTCGCCGACCTCGACGACGACGGGAGGTCCGAGCTGATCCAGATCCAGGCCGACGGCCAGATCAGGGCCTGGCACAACGACCTCGGCTTCGCCGCCTCGCCGTACGGGAACTCCGTCGTCATCGCGACCGGATTCACCGACCCGGCCCGGGTGCGCTTCGCCGACCTGGACAACGACGGGAGGTCCGAGCTGATCCAGATCCAGGCCGACGGCCAGATCAGGGCCTGGCACAACGACCTCGGCTTCGCCGCCTCGCCGTACGGGAAC
>NZ_JBFABB010000016.1:77132-90748 GCF_040640035.1 Micromonospora sp. NPDC023633
TCCGTCGTCATCGCGACCGGATTCACCGACCCGGCCCGGACCGTGTTCACCGACCTGGACGATGACGGCCGGTCCGAGATCGCCCTCATCCAGACCGACGGCCAGATCAAGGCCTGGCACAACGACCTCGGCTTCGCCGCCTCGCCGTACGGCTACACCGTCGTCATCGCGGCCGGGTTCACCGACCCCGCGAGGGTGCGGTTCATGGATCTCAACGACGACGGCCGCTCCGAGATCGCGCTGATCCAGACCGACGGGCAGATCAAGGCCTGGCACAACTACAAGGGCTTCGACACCATGCCGTACGGCGCCGCCCAGGTCATCGCGACCGACTTCCTCGACCCGGCCCGCACGATCTTCATCTGACCCGGGCTCGGATCCAGCACCACAAGCAGGGCGCTGCTCGGCGCGGCTACGTGGGTCCGGTGAGCTCGGGTGCCGGTCCCTGCGCGCCGCCGGGTCCGCAGCCGCGCGGCTACCCCTCAGCGGTGAGGCGGCGAGGTCGTCGACTCGCACGGGGGCCGCCACCCGCCCAGTCGATCTTCGTTCAGTTCGGTGCGGCCGGCGTCGACGGTATGACGCCGGCCGCAGCCGCCCGCACTGAGCCGACCCGGGCCGCGACGCTCCTGCCGGCCCGGGGCCCAGCCCCGGCGCGTGGACGTCGTCGCCGGTCATCCCCTGTGCGGGGACACCGCGGGCCAGCGCCGCAGTGATATCGCCGGGCCGGTTCCCTGGCCGCGGTCGACCCGTCGTGGACGCCGGCCGCTCCGCGCCTCGGGGCCGGCCGGGCGCACCAGGTCGTCTCGGGTGGGTGGAGCCGGCGGTCGACCAGGGACCAACACGTCGTGCGCTCCACCGTCGACAGCAGCCCCGCACGGACGCCGTCGCGGTGCGGCCCGGCTCCACGCGCACGAGACGGCCGGCGACACGCCACCTTGTCGCGGATGACGTGCCACCGGCCACGGTCTACGCCGCGGCCACCGCACGATCTCCGGTGGTCCTCACGGACCGTCGATGATCGTGCGGTGGCCGCCCTCATGCCCGCGCCACGCCTCACACGTGGCGTCGGGGGTCAGCCCGTCGTGCCGGCCGAGTGGTGTCGCGCGACCTCGTCGGCGGTGAGGGCATGGTCGTAGACGGCAACCTCGTCGAGCAGCCCGGCGAGCCTGGCACCGGCGTCGTCACCACGGGCCCCCAGCTTGAGGCTTCCGGCCCCGTCGGTCGGGCTCACCTTCGTGGCGGCCGAGCCGTCGGGTCGTCCGTCGAGGTAGACCGTCAGGGTCGATCCGTCGTAGACCACGGCCACGTGATGCCACTTGTCCGGCGTGACCACCGTCTGCCCTTCGACCGACGCCAGCTGCCCGGCTGCGCCCAACGTGAGGGCGCTGATCTTGCCTCCGGGCAGGACGCGCAGCGCGTAGCCGTTGTAGGCGGGCGCGTCGTACTTCTCGACCACGCCGTACTGACCGCAGACGTCATTGAGATTCACCCACGCCTCGAGGGTGAACGAGCCACTGACGCTCACCGAGGCCGAGTCCGGTACGGCGACGTGGCCGCCGGTCAGCTCGGCGGCGGTGTCCGGATCGCCCGTCAGCGCGCCCGGGCGGCCCAGTGCCACTGCGTCCGCGTACGCGCCACGGTTGCCGGTGCCGGAGGAGTCCTCGGCGCTCGTGCCGGATCGCTCACCCAGTCGCCAGTAGCCGACCGGCTTGTCGGCCAGCACCTGCGCCGCGTAGGAGGACTGGGCGGCGGCCGCCTGCTGCCTGCTCGTCGACGTCTGCCCGGCTGCCGAGACTGCCGGAGCCGGCGCTGAGCTGCCCTGCACGGCGCTCCCACCGGAGCGCTGCGCACTGGGCGACGGGCCGGGGTTGCCGAGCACACCCTTGACGTAGTGCGAGTCGATCTGCCCCGGAGTCAGGGCCTTGTGGTAGATCGCGACCTCGTCGAGGTCACCGAAGAAGCGGTCCGCCGCGTCGTCTCCGCGGGCGCCCAGCTTGAGGCTGCCCCTGCCGTCGGTCGGCGCCTTGGCCACCGGGGTGGACGTCTGCAGCTGCCCGTCGAGGTAGGTCCGCAGCGTCGTCCCGTCGTACGCTGCCACCACGTGGTGCCATCGCGCCTGCTGGACGCTGCGGGGGCTGGCCGCGCCGGACTGCGCCTCGTCGGCGATCGTGAGCGCCTGCAGCTTGTTGCCGTTGACCAGGCGCAGGGCGTAGCCGTTGCGCGACGGCAGGCAGTCGCCGCCGTCGTACTTCTCGATGATGCCCTGCGGTCCACCCGCCGCGTCCTTGACCCACGCCTCCAGCGTGTAGGCACCGGTGACGCTGAGCGAGGCGCTGTCCGGAATCTCGGCGTAGCCGTCGTCCAGCCGGACCGCGGTGTCGGCGGAGTCGGCGATCGCCCCTGGCTGGGACCGGCCGACGCTGCCACGGTAGGCACCGGCGTTTCCGTTGCCGGAGGCGTCGGCCACCGGCTGGCCCTGGGCGTCGCCGAGCCGCCAGTAGCCCACCGGCGCGTCCCGCTTCACCAGCGCGGCGTAGTCCGCCGGATCCGGTTGGGCGACCCGGACCGACAAGGTGGTGGTCCGCGCCGTACCACCGGACGGGTGGGTGACCACGTCGATCCGGTAGCTCCCGGGCGCCGCATCGTTGGGGATCCGGACCGAGGTCGCGAGCTCGGACCAGGCCAGTTTCTGGTTGCTGCTCACGCGGAACGGCAGCTTCGGGTCGCGCGCCGTCCACCCGGCCGGAACGCCGACCTCGACGGTGCCGCCGACCGTGCCCTGCCCGAGCGCCTCGACCTCCAGGTCCAGCGCAAACGTCTCACCCGGTTCCAGCAACGTGCGCGGGGTCGTCACCTTCGTGGCCTCCGCGCTCGGCGCGTCGGCCACCTTCACCGCCTGGTAGGTCGCCCGGACCGTGACCGCCGTCGTCGGCCGGCCGAGGTCGACCAGCTCGCGCTCGGCGTCGAACGTCACCGGTCGGCCGTCGACGGTGACCCCGGTCAGCCGGTGGCCGCGCGGCGCACGCAGGTGCAGCACCACGTCCGTCAGCGGCGCCCGTCCGGTGGCCGCGCGCGGTGGGTCGACCCGCACGGTCAGCCGGCCGTCCGTCAGCTCCGACGAGGAGGCGAACCCGACGGGGCCGAAGGACGTCGGCAGGTCGGCGACCTCGATGCGCTCCCCGTCCGCGAGCCAGGGCCGCGGCGTGGCCGGCGCCAGGTGCAGTCGGGTCGGTACGCCGTCGGCGTTCAGGTCCTCGCTGACCAGCAGGCCGCGCACCGCCTCCAGGTAGGTGGCGTTGTTCGGCGACAGCGGCGGCCAGTACTGCGACCGGTAGTACTCACCGAACTGCGGGCACGGCGAGATCGTGGCGCCCTCGCCGCCGACGAAGGTGTGCGGCGTGAAGTTGTGCGCGAGCATCCCGTAGAAGCTCAGGTCGAGGCGGTCGGACTCGGCGTTGTCGGCCAGGAACCGCATCAGCGAGTAGCCGTACTGCTGGTCGATGCCGCTGGACTTGTATCCAGGCGCTGCCGGCCACTGGTTGTGCCGGATGTTCTGGCAGACACCGGGATCGGCGGTCGACAGGTTGAACCTGGTGAGGCCGAGGAACAGCGACCCGTGCTTGTAGAGGTAGTCCCGTAGTCCGGTCGCCGTCGCGCTGCCCGGCTCGAACAGCCCGGTCGCGAGTGCGTACGGCATGATCAGGTTCCAGTAGCTGCCGAGGAAGTCGGTGGTGACCTTGTCGTACGGCTTCGACGACGCCGGATCCAGCAGCGCGATCGGCACGAACACCGAACCGTCCGGCAGCACCGTCTTCGACTTCTCCACCGCGCCCAGCAGTGACGCGCGCAGGCCGGCCGCCTCGTCGAGGAACGGCTTCGCCTCGTCGGCACGGCCCATCAGCCGCAACGCGACACCGACGTCGCGCAGACCGCGCCAGACCTCGGACTGGTGGTGCAGGCCGTAGACCGGCTCCGGAATGTCGGAGGCGTAGCGGGTCTTGGCCAGCAGACCGTTCGGGTCCGCGCCGCGTTGCCGCTTGAAGTCGGCGAGCCAGTCACGGAACGTCGGCAGGGTCTCCAGCAGCAACGACCCGTCGTTGCTCTGCAGGTAGTACGTCGCCACCGTCTGCAGCTTGATTCCGCGCTCCCAGGACACGAAGAAGCTGCCCTGGCCGCGTCGCAGCATCTCGGTGAGGTTCGCGCGCGCCTTGTCCTGGTAGCCGAAGTCCCCGAGCGAGGTGACGGTCGCCGCGATCTCCGGCACCCAGGCGAAGGACTTGTCCAGCGACTCGTAGCCGTTTCCGACGGTCAGGTTGAAGCCCATCACCAGGTTGTTCAGCAGCGTGCTGCGCATGGCGTCCGCGGCGTACCGCTCCGGGAGCCGGACCTTGGCGCCGGCGTTGAGCTGCGCCGTCCAGTAGGCGCCGGTGCGGGACTTCGCGGCGTCGTAGAGCTTGGCCGACGGGCGGTCGGCGGGCAGTTCAGCCGGCTCGTTCGGCACGACCAGATAGAACTCGGCCTTCCCGCGGCTCAGGTCGGGCGTGAAGCTCAGGTCGGACGCGGACCAGGTCGCCGCGCCGCTGTACGCGACCACGGTCTTCCCGTCGAGGGTCAGCCGTCCGGGCGTGGCGACGACGTCCGCCACCTTGTCGCGGCTCACGTTCAGCCGCAGCCGCGGGCGCGCCTTCGCCGGCCCGCTGACGACGAAGCGAAGCATGCTGACTGCCGGGCCACCCGGGGTGAGCTCGGTGACGAACGACTCGCGCTCGTAGCGGACCCCGGCGGCGTCACGGTACGAGTTGGCGAGGATCGGCAGGTATCCGCCGGTCAGGCGGGGGGCGCCCGATCTCGCCTCGGCCTGGCCGTAGCGCTCGGCGCCGTTTGCGCCGACGAAGAAGCGGACGCGCTGGGTCGCCCGCGAGTCCGACCATTGCGACATCAGCTCGCTGCCGTCGGCGACGTGCAGCGAGAAGTCCCGCTCCTCGGCCCACCGGGTGGGGTCCGGCGCCGGATAGGTGAAGGGCAGGTAGTACCAGGGCGAGGCGGCGTCCGTCGTGCCACCGTGGTTGGCCGGCACCAGCAGCGGCTTGACGTTGGCCAGGGTCGGACCGTCGGGCAAGCCGAGCAACTTCTCGCCCCAGTGGTCGGCTCCCTGGTCCAGCGCGTGGTTCACTCGATCGGCGTAGCCGTCGGGGAGGGTCAGGTCATCGCGGGGGCCGGACTGGCTGCGAGCCTTCTGCTCGCCGGCCGCCCGCTCGCCGGCCGCCTGGACGCCGGCCGCCTGGACGTCCTCGGATTCCTGCGCCAGCAGGCCGGCCGCCAACGTCACCACCGTCAGCAGCGACAGCGCGGCCCTCGATCTCGATCTTGTGGCCATTCGATCCACCTTCGTGTGGAGTACCGTGCGAAATACTGGACTAGTCCAGTAACTCTGGAGCACCCTCCTCGCCGGTGTCAACACCTTGACTGACCGCCCCCTGCGCGAGGGTGCGTCACGATCCATCGGCCCGTGCGCCGGCCGCCCGGCGTGAACCGCCCCGGATCCTGTGGAGACCTCCCGGCCTCGGACGGATCGACGGATGGCAGAAACGAAGCCGCATCCGAGAGGTCGAGGTCTGGCGTGGGCCGGGGCGTCGAAGATGAAGATGTCCCCGCTCACGGCGATGCCGCAGGCCCCCGCGCTACCACTTCCGACGCCATTCGAGGCGACCTCGATGGGCCACAGCCGGCGCGTCCCCTCGCCGGACGTACAGCGCCTCGCCCTCAACCCACCAGACGTCTCCGGCACAGAGGCAGGCCGGAACCGTCCAAGCTCAGCGCAAGAAGACAGCCACCGGAACTGCCGGGCAGCCCCTCCAGGTCGTCCACCAACTCCATCCGGACCGTGGCGACGGGCTCGGTCTTCACGCCGTCATTCTGCCGGTGCCCGTATGTCCAGGACGATTCCTTGCCCCCACGCCGCGGCTCTGGTTCAACCTGGGGGTTCCGACGCACCTGCTGCCGAGCGGCGACGACGCACCGCCGCAGTCGATGCGGCTGTTGGTGCTCCAGTTGGGCATTGTGACGATGGCTCGGTGAGGGCTTGCCGGACGTGGCCGCTGTTCACGCCTTGGGCCCGGCGACGGCGCCGGCCGTGTATTCAGAGAAGATCTCACCGAGGATGCGCAGCCCGCTCGCGGCCGGCCCGCCGGCATCGCCCAGGGTGGAGGCGCAGGTGACGAGCGTCTTCCAGAGGGCCCAGCCACGCCCGCGCGCCCATGTCGCCTCATCGACCGACAGCCGCTCCCGGAACGCCTGCCGGCCGTCAGCGGTCAGCAGGGTCCACGCGACAGCCAGGTCACACGCCGGATCGCCGACGCCACATGTTCCGAAATCGATGACGGCTGCCAACTCCCCGTCGACGAGCAGGAGATTTCCTTGGGCGACGTCACCGTGGAACCAACTCATCACGCCGTCCCAGCGTGCGTCTTGTGCGCTCCGCCAGATCTCGCGGGCCAGGTCAACGTCGACGTGGCCGTCGAGTGCCGTGAGCGCGTGCTGGGCTTTCCCCTCGTAGGTGCGCAGCGTGCCGCCTCGAAACCAGTTGTGCTTTCCCGGGCGGGGACCGCCAGTGGTGTCGACGCGCTGCAAGGCCGCCAGGAACCCGGCCAGGTCGCGCGCGAATCGGACGGGGTCGGCGATGCTGTCCGCGCTCGCAGGCTCCCCGTCGATCCATGGGTAGACCGACCACGAGTAGGGGTAGCCCGCGCCGGGTTCACCTCTCGCCAGTGGGGTGGGGATGGGCAGCGGGAGCCGAGGGGCGAGCACCGGAAGCCACCGGTGTTCCTTGTCGACCGCCAACGCGTACTCGGCTGCGCTGGGCAGACGCACCGACATCCGCGGACCGAGGTGAAAGGTCCAGTTGTCCCAGCCACCGTTGGCCACGGGCTGAACCGGGAGGCTGGCCCACTGAGGGAACTGTTCGGAAACAAGCCGATGCACCTGATCCGCGTCGACGGCCATGCGTTGAGGCACGGGACCGAGGTGTGGTGTGTCGCTCACTGAGACATCCCTGTCCGACAAGGAAACTGACGTATGGATCTGAACGACGGCTCGCCACCTGAGCAAACCCTATAGCTGCTTTCAGCCCGGACGATGACCTGCCTGGCCGACGGGTCGGAGTATCGACCCAGAACTTCCATCGACCCTGGCAGGAACCGAGGCTGTACGCGCAGCTCAGGCAGGGTGAGTTGGGCAGCCCGAGAACTCATATAGTCACGCGGTGGACTTGAAGCAGGTTCGGAACGCGTACACCTCCGTCGCAGCCCTCTACATCGAACTGTTCGGCACGAGGCAGCAAGTACATGTCGATGACCTCGCCTTCATCGGGCGACATCTGTCTCATCAGCCCGGCAACGTGCTCGATCTGGGCTGCGGCCCCGGCCACATCACCGACTACCTTCGCTCGCTCGGCGTCGATGCGATGGGAATCGACATGGTTCCCGAGTTCATCGCCCATGCGAGGTCAACCCATCCGCACGGGAGGTACCAGCTCGGGTCGATGAGGGACCTCGACGTCGAGAACCACTCCGTCGCCGGCATCCTGGCCTGGTTCTCGCTGATCCACCTACCACCGCAGGACCTCGACGATGTGCTGGCCGAGTTCCGGCGAGTGATGACACCGGCTGGCCGACTGGTGGTCGGCTTCTTCGACGGCGACGAGGTCGCCGCCTTCGACCACAAGGTCGCGACGGCCTATCGCTGGCCCGTCGACGCGCTCTCGGCTCGGTTGACGCAAGCTGGCTTCGTGGAGGTCGAGCGCCAGCACCAGCCCAGCGACGGCACCCACCGGCCGTACGCCGCGATCGCGGCGGTCATGGGTGAGCGTCATTCGCCGCTCCCCTCGATGGACACTCCCTGACGCGCACCGTCGAAACGACCCCGGCCGCCTCGTTCACCGACGCTCACATCGCCTGAGCCGACCGGTCCAGCCTTCAGGACGATCGCATGATCAGCGATCAAACGGGTGTCCCTGGATACCAGGACGCGGATCTCACGTAGTGCTGCTGAAGTGCCGGACCGGAAGAAAAGGTATCCACGATGTACGCCCTCCAGCCCTCTTCGCCCTTGGCGTTCAAGTCCTTCCGCCGATGCCAGATCCACTCGAACGTATCCAGGACCAGTTCCGCCGCAGCGCGGACTCTGTGGCGATTCGACTCGTCGACATCGAGAGGCTTCCCGTCATAGAAATACGGCCGAATGTCGGGATATTCTATGAAGATCTTGTCCAGCTCCCTGAAGAGACCGATGACGCCGTAGTAGGTAGAGATGTGATGAGCCCGCCGCGACAGGCGGTAGCTGTAGATCGCAGACAGCACCGCAGCCGCTATCGCTACGATTGCCAAGATGTCTGATGATTCCATTCAGAGTCCCGGGGTATGAGGCGTCAACGGGGAGGACGAGACGAGCCACCAGGCTGATTCCACACGTGTAGCGACCCCGACCGTCGCCCACCGGGCCCACAGTCGTCCACGGTCGTCCAGTAGCGGCGCAAACGATCGCCAAGAACGCGGTGGCAGCGGGGGCGACCGACCTGCCCGACAACTCCGGTCACGCGCCTCGTAAATTGACTCATGCCAACATTGTCCTGAGAGCCGCAACCCGGCTCGCCATCCAGATGCCCCGATGGAGATCAAGTGGCCAAGGGGCGGTGAAGTCCGCGCGGAGGGCGGTGTGGACGCCCCGGACGATGTAGCGCCTGAGGCAACGCGGTAGCTCCTGCTAGCCGAGGCCTCGGGAGACACGTCGTCGCAGGTAGGCGCGAGTGCGTTCGTCGTAGCGCATCCGGCCGAGGGCTATGGCACGCAGGGTGTGGTGGGCGCTGCGGTCCCTCGTGGAGCCAGGTCGACCGGCAGGGCCCGGTCTGGCTCGGTTGCCTGTGGATGAGGCGGGTGCAGTACTTCGCTACTTCGCTGCTGCGCTTCCGTCACTGAGATGCTTCTATAACTGTCAAGGGGTGGTTCCTGCGGTGTGGGCGGCGGTCAGGGTTCTGAAGAGTTGCCGGCAGAGGTAGCGCTTGAGGTTGCGCATGACCTCGCATTTGGTGCGTCCTTCGGCGGTGCGGCGGGTGACGTAGGCGCGGGTGCGGGGGTCGTGGCCCATGCGGACCAGGGCGACGGTGTAGAGGGCTCGGTTGAGGCGGCGGTCGCCGCCGCGGTTGAGTCGGTGTCGGGTGGTGTTGCCTGATGAGGCTGGTAGTGGTGATGCGCCGGCCAGGGCGGCTTATGGCCCGCCAGTGGCCCGTAAGTCCGAACGGCGAAGACCGCTGGCGCGATCAGCACCACGACCACCCACTGGACAGACACGTAGGTCGCAACGACGATTTGAATGAGTACGTAGTCAAGCGCCAACGGAACACCCGGGCTAGCCGTGGGACCGGCGAGCGGTACCCAGCGTGGCTCTCGTGGCCGCCACAGGAGCCAGCGGGACGGCCCGTTGCGCCGTACGTCGGCCTAATCCCCGGAACCGTCGTCCATGGGGTGATTGTGTCCTACCAGAGGGTTTCCGAGGTGGGGCCGGCGGGACTGGAGCCTGCGACCGAGGGATTATGAGATCAAGATGAGCAACCTAGCGAGCTGCGCGGGCGGACTCGTAGCAGCGGAAACGACTCTCGACATCTCACACTGCTCCGCCGCCTTTCGCCATCCTCTTGCGGACTGGATGCGGACCGCACCCCTCCTCGGCGTCCGGGGCCGATTGCGCGGCTGGGGGACTGGAAACCTAGGCCTACGATCCTGCGCATGAGCGTGTCGCGGGTCCGCCTGCTTACCTGCCTCGTCATGCCGCTCCTGGCGGCCTGCGCCACCGAGCCCTCCGGCCCGGCGACAACCGCATCAGTGATTTACACCTGCTGTGAGGCCCCGGACGTCGACAGGCTGTACCAGCCTGGCCAGACCCTGACCTTGCACTGGACTGTCGAGTCCCCGGAAGAGCCGGGCCGAACCCCACCGCAAGTCGAGCTGACCGCTCGCCTGACGGGTCCGTTCGCCACCGTAGGCGACGTCAAGGCCGCGACAGAAGGCACCCCAACCGTGCCGGGGCTGGTCACCTTCACGGCCACACCGGTTCGACCATCCGGCATGCCCGACGAACGACCCCTCAGCACCATCGTGATCGGTCCCGACGCCAAGCCCGGTTACTACAACCTGGTCACCTCCGTGGTCGGCGACGACAACACGGCGAGCAGCGGCGGCAGCATCGTCCGGGTAGCGCCCAAGCCCTAACAACTCCTAACGGAATGACGGTGGGCGTGTCCTCGGGACGTGAGGATCGTTCTGTCTGAACGTGAGGAAGGGTGAGCAGCCGCCGTGGATCGTCTCTGACGACCTGTGGGCCGAGATCGCGCCGCTGCTGCCATCCCGCCCGCCACGGCGGTACCGCTACCCCGGGCGCAAGCCCCTCGATGACCGTAAGGTGTTGTGCGGGATCTTGTTCGTGCTCTACACCGCGATTCCGTGGGAGTACCTGCCGCAGGAACTGGGGTTCGGGTCGGGAATGACCTGCTGGCGCAGGCTGCGGGACTGGAACGACGCCGGCGTCTGGCAGCAACTACACGAGGTCCTGCTGGGCAAACTCCGGGCAACAGACAACTCGACATGTCCCGGGCGGTGATCGACGGCTCCCACGTCCGGGCGCTCAAAGGCGGCCCAAAACCGGTCCGAGCCCGGTCGACCGCCGCAAGCCAGGCTCGAAACACCACGTCATCACCGACGCGGGCGGCATCCCCCTCGCCACGGCCCTGACCGGCGGTAACCGTCACGACGTCACCCAGCTGATGCCCCTGGTCGACAAGATCCCCCGGATCAAGGGCATCCGCGGCCGGCCCCGACAGCGACCGGAACGGATCTACGCCGACCGGGGCTACGACTACGACTGCTACCGCCGCCAGCTGCGAGCCAAGGGCATCACACCGGTCATCGCCCGACGCGGCGTCGGACACGGCTCCGGGCTCGGCGCCCGACGGTGGGTCGTCGAGCAGACCATCGCCCTGCTGCACTGGTTCCGCCGCCTGCGCATCCGCTGGGAGATCCGCGACGACATCCACGAAGCGTTCCTTGCTCTCGCCTGCGCCATCATCTGCTGGCGCAGACTCCAACGCTCAAAGAGTTAGGAGTTGTAAGTGTCGGGCCTCGCGTCCCCGTATGCGTCAGGTGGACGGGCTAGACGCCACTCTTCCCCCATCCCCGGATAGGTGCCAAGAACTGCGGCGCCCGGTCGGGGTCAAGGGTGGCCGCAGGCCATCGGCCTGCCGACGCGCAGCGCCCGGTAATGGGCGGGACCCCGGCTTCACGCTACGGGTCTACACCCACCCGCTGCCGACCAGCGAGGACCGCACCCGTCGGGCGATCGACACCGCCTTTGGGCACGGCCCGACGGCCCCCGACGGCCTAGCGGGGGTGTCGAAGCCGTGTTCGCCCAGCTCAGGAAAGTTGACAGCGTCACTTGGCGTTGTATTGATCAACGGCGGGGGCGTAGTCGACCAAATCAGACGACTTGGCTTCTGAGCTGCTGTTACGCCTGGCATTAATGGTCAGCAGTGGGCAGTGCAGGTTCCCCTCCGACGGCCTGAATACGGCATGATCTTGGCCCACCGAATCCCTGACCCCAGGCAACGATCAGAATGCACGGACCCGCCAGGTCCCTGCGTCGCATCTGGACACCTGCGTCCGTCACCGACCACGGGTGTAGCCGTGTGCGCCCCGATCGTCACTCAGTCACCCACGCTCCCGCCGGTGTTCGAGAAGGTGCTCCAGGTCGTCAACCTCCCCATCCCCTCGCCGCGGAAAGATGCTCTTGCGAGACCCGTCAGCGCGCAACGCCTCGTCAACGAGGGCCTTGGCACAGCCATCCGAGTAGTGAAGCTTGTGACTACCTGCACGACGTTCCATGATCCAGAAGGCCACACCCCATCCGACGAAGAGAAGCAGCCCTCCTGCGATCAGCCACTGCACCCAACCCATCACCGGACTCCCTCGACGTTGCACGCCAACCTAGCGGCAGTTACACGAGGTGACCTTACAGTTACAAGTGTCAGTCGAGGAAGCTGCGATGATCCCTCGCTTGTAAGTTCTGGGCGCTCCGTCTGGCGGCGTCCGTCCGTGTCCGCGACCTCGGACGACTGTTCGCGCCCGTCGGCCGGCGGCTGCCCGCGTCCCAGCCCGTTGCTGTCATCGTTGCTGTCGACAGCTGGCCCAACCCGGCCGGGCAGGACGCCGGCCGCCACTACGGTGTCACCATGTCTCGATTTAGCATGATGGCTCGCGTTGATGACGGACGCGAGGTTGCTGAGGCCGAAGCTTGGATTGCGAGCCACCGGGAGGAGCTGACCTCAGTCTCGCAGGGCGGCTGCGGCTGCTGTGTACGCACCTGGTTGATCGAGGGACCGCGAGAGCTGGTCGACAAAGTCCCGGCAACGCTGAGCGCTTCGACCGACTGGGACCGCGACTGAACCATGCAGTTCACATGAGTGAGGCCGCCGCGCTTGACCCCCAGGCAACCATCACGACTGGCTGGCCTGCATCGGTACGGACGTATGCATGCGGATCCCGTCCACGGCAGTCCGTGAGCGCCCAGCCCCGCTCGTACCCGTGGTCACCCAGATAGTCACCCACGTAGCTTGGATCTCAGGTGTGGACGCCGTATCCGACCTGCCCCCACCGTGCGGCATTCAGCAGGGTCCTAGGATCGAGTGATGCCAGCACTGCACACGCCCGCTCTGAAATGGGCGCTCGGAGGACCCGGTTGGGCGTACTTCACCTGGACATCGGGCGAGGAAACGCTACGCCTTCGAACTTCCTACGTCGGCGATGCACTCAAAGACCTACTGACGGCTACCTTGGATCTAAAGCTTGGCTCAAGCGCAACTTTCACTCACTTTCTCGACGAACCCCACGGGCACCGAATGTTCTTCTCCAGCGTCGCCGACAACACCATGTACGTCGAAATCGTCCGATTCGATGACCTTTTCACCGACAACAACAGGTGGGCGGGCGGTGTGCCGTGCTGGGATGGGGAAGTTTCAGTACCGCATTTCATCGAAGCAGTTCAGGATATGGCGATGGCAGTGCTTAAGGAACACGGCGAAGATGGATACCACAAGTCCTGGATAGAGGCACCCTTTCCCACCCGTGAGCTCGCTTTGCTTCAGCAAAAGCCGTAAGGCTCCTCTAGCCATCCCTGTCTGCCGTCGACCCGCCCTCCTGGGGAGCGGGCCGCCGCCCGGCCCGCCACGTCAAGCGGGCCTTGACGCACGTACGGACGCTGCCGGAACAGCCTGCGTCGGTGTCGGCTCTCGTGTCACGGACCGCGCCCTCGGCGGACACCGCCACAGTGGCGCAGTTGACCTAACCTCGCCCGGCACGGACCCGGCTCCCGGGGTCGGAGCTGGCCACCGGCGGCACCCCTCCCCCTCCCAGGTGAGCGGTTGACCTGACCCTGAGCGGCTGCGGAGCCGGCTCCTGGGCGACCGGCATGCCCGCCGCACGGACACCACCCCCATGCTTGGGGCTTGCCGCGCGGACCCGGCACGCGCCCTCCCTGCGCCGCGCTGCTCGGGCGCGGCGAGGCCGGCTGCCGGC